>JAUNRX010000159.1 GCA_030539495.1 bacterium
ATGCTTCATAAGATAAGAGCCTAAATAAAGTATCCCGCCACATATAACTGCAGCTGCAAGCCATATAAACGAAAATGCACTTGAAATTCCTGCATAACAAATACAAATTAAGAAATATAAAAAACAAAGACCCCCAAGTATCGCAATAATAGCATTAACCATACGTATTACTTCCTCCTATGCTTCCACCCATACTGGATTGCTTTCAATAACCTTATGGTACACCTCTTCAATACGTTCTGCAAACACTTCTGTCGAATATGGCTTCATCATTTCTTCTGAATTCTTGCGATAATCAATGCCCTTATCTTCATATAACACATGATCTAATCCTTCAAGGAATTCTTCGTCTGTCGTAAACTGATATCCATTATATCCATCTACCAAGATATCCTTCAAACAGTCATCTTTTTTCGCAACCACCGGAAGCCCTGCTGCCATAGCTTCAAAATACGTAAGTCCTTGCGTCTCACTTTGACTAGCACTTACAAATACATCCCCAAGCTGATAGTAAAGTGCAATCTGATTCCATGGTCGTTCGCCTGCAAAGATTACCATGTCCTGAAGTCCTAATTCATTTACACAATTCTTTAAATTCTCAATATCCGGACCAGCACCAACGATTACAAATCTTGCATCGTCATGCTTCTTCTTATACTCAGGCAATATCTTTAATAGTTTATCGATATCCTTCTCCGGAGATACTCGCCCTATGTAAAGAATCACCTTTTCATTTTCCTTAATTCCAAGCTCTACTTTTACTTGGTCTACCTGGTCTTTCGTATAATTTCCACGATAGAATTTCTTAAGTTCAATTCCTGTTGGAATTACATTGATATTACGGTATACATTATAACTAGTTAACAACTGCTGTACCTTTTCTGTTGGAACAATAACCTCTTCCACGAAATTGCAGCATCGTCTTGTATAAAATCTCGCAAATGCTTTTGCACTATTATTTAGAATTGCAATTGGTGCAAAATAATGTGTGTAATCTTCATATATCGTATGATACGTATGCACTAATGGTATCTTTAATTCCTTTGCCATAATCAGCGCAAACATACGCATGGAAAACTCTGTATTCGTGTGAATAATATCAAGGTTTAATTTACGGATCAGACTTGCTAACTTTCTCTGATATACCATACCAACCCTGCGATCCTTCATAAATACAAAAGGCATACTGTGAACACGAAATACGTTATACTCATGTTTAGGAGATCCCGGCGTCGTTGTCGTAATGACATAGACATTGTGTCCTCTCTCTTCTAATTCTTTTTTTAATGTATACACTGAATTTGCAACACCATTTATCTCTGGATAATACGTGTCCGTAAACAATCCAATATTCATACTCTCAACCTCTCATTAATTATAAAAACTATTTAATTTTTAAACGTAACAATCTATTTATACTATAGAATACCCGCTTTCTTTTGTAAACAAAATAAACCTTACGGTTTCCTAACGAATTCTTAAGATATTCAGTTTCTTATGATTATATCCACTCTCTATGTATTTATAACGTCTCGTTTGAACAAACTCTATTTAGATAAAACCTACAAGTAAAAAAGACCATCAAACAGTTTTCGCTCAATGGTCTCATACTTATGTCTCTATTTATTTTACTAACTTCAGTAAGTTCTTATCCTGTGCAAAATTAATTGTATTATATAGCACTAGAACATCACTCACCTTTGATTCTTCCATTAGCTTCTTAGTACTCACATTATAGTAACGATAATCTATCATAATGATTTTCTCATAATGGTCTGCCAAAAATGGTACCATGCTATGAGCAAAGGAATCTTTGATTACAAGTAATGTCTTTCCATTTTTGCATCCGCCTGTAATCTCAACGATAGAGTTATTTCCACCTAAGAATACCGGATATTTATCCTTCTGCTTTAGTTTCTCCATATCATATAAGCCATTCAACTGCTTATCATCATTATTAATATCTACATGATAAGATAAGGATTTATTTAAGGAGTATAGATTAATATCATCTGCTTTGGATTTAATATTTACTTTAGAATACGTTGTTCCAAGAAAATCATCACTTGCTTTTGTAATCGTATAGTCCTCTTGCTTATATGGAGTAAAGCCCATTTGTTCTCCTGCCTTTTGGTAGGAATAAAAGGCACCTAAACTTGTCCAATGATGATCGGTTCTGTAATACACATACTCATCCTTATGAGAAGCTAATGTATCTTCTACATTAATATAGTGTTCTGACCCAATTGCCGTCTGAATCTGATCCATCAGCCCTTTTTGATCATATTCCTGTGCATACTTAGGCATCTTGTCCTTAAGAATATAACTGGAGGTAGGAACAATCATGACATTGATATTTGCCTTATCCTTATACTGTTCAATAAAGCTCTGAAGTCGATTTACATTTTTATCTACCAATGTCTGATCAATCTCACTAGGGAGGTTCTGTTGGATTAAATAATCATCTTTTCCAAAATAGACACCATTAATATCCTTCTTTTGCAATGCCTTTTCGGCATATACCTTCATGGCAATCCATTGGTCTCTTGCCACAAACTGATCAGTTACGTAAGACTCATATTCCTTCGTAAATGTTCCATCAAACAAACGCTCTGCACTAAACTCCGGTCTCTGTTGCAGGACACGATTTTCATTTGCAGAAAAAGAGGTATCTTTCTTTATTAGCGAAGCAGTTGTAAGTCCAAAGATCATACCTACAAATATAATTGAAAAACTTATGCTTCTAAATTTCTTACTTTTGTTCATATTTCTTACCCCTTTCCCCTAAAATCTAAAGTATAAGAATGGATTATAAGAACTATCCACTAAATATGCAATAGACAGGATACATACCGCAATTAAAAATACATTCTCAAGTACGATATAGCCATAACTTGCCGCTACTCTATGCTGCGAATGTGTACGGAACCATGCTGCAATCCTTTTTGGAGCATCTGTACAAGAGAAGATCAAAATTACGAAAAGGACTCCATAATTAGATAATAAATATAAAGTTTCCGTCGTTACAATTCCTTGTCCGCCACCAAACATAGCATGCAAATAGTTTCCTGCCTTACTGATATCTTCAAATGCAAAGATGACCCAGCTGACAATAACAAAGAACATTGTGTAAATATGACCCACAATCGCTTTCGTCTTACCAAGCCATCTTAGCAATACTAATTTCTCGATTAATAATAAAACACCAAAGTATGCGCCCCATAATACAAAGTTCCAGCTTGCTCCATGCCATAGGCCTGTAAGCAGCCAAACAATCGCAATATTACGAAGCTGAATTTTCATTCCTTTGCGATTTCCGCCTAATGGAATATATACATACTCTTTAAACCAGCTTCCAAGAGAAATGTGCCATCTTCTCCAGAACTCTGTAATACTCTTTGATAGATATGGATAGTTAAAGTTCTCTAAGAACTCAAATCCAAACATCTTTCCAAGTCCAATGGCCATATCGGAATATCCTGAAAAGTCAAAATAAATCTGGAACGTATACGCAAGTGCGCCAATCCAAGCAGTAGCTACTGGAAGGCTGGCAGTATCCATCACAGAAATCTGATCCCACAACGCACCAATGCTGTTGGCTAGTAGGACTTTCTTACCAAGACCTGTTACAAATCGTACCACACCATCGGAAAACTGATCAAAGGATTCTCTTCTATGGTTTAACTGTTCTGCAATCGTCTTATACTGCACGATTGGTCCTGCAATTAATTGTGGGAACAATGCCACATACGTACCAAATGAAATTATATTTCGCTGTACTTTTGCATGTCCTCGGTATACATCTACCGTATAAGACATGGTCTGGAACGTATAAAAGGAAATACCAATTGGCAATGATAATTCTAACAAGCCAATGCTTGTGCCAAACAACGAGTTAATATTTTGTATTAAAAAATCCGAATATTTAAAGAATCCTAACAAGCAAAGGTTAATGATCATAGAGGATGCTACAACCATCTTCGCCTTTTTCCTATCGTTCTTTAAAAGAAAACTATTTACCATCCGTCCATGCGTATAATCAACTACTGTGGAAAACAGCATGATTACAACATACACAGGCTCTCCCCATGCGTAGAAGAACAGACTGGCAAGAAATAATACCATGTTTCTTAATTTTCTTGGCATTATAAAATACAGTACCAATACGATTGGCAAAAATCGAAATAAAAACAATAAACTACTAAAAACCATTTTCTTTTTTTCTCCCCTAGTCAAAAAAATATAAGAGGCTAAGTTTAAATACAACGCTGACTTAGACTCCTATATTCTATCTAAACTTATTTACATTCACTTTCAACAACTGCCTCTACCTTGTCCTTATCGTTAGCAATCACCATGATTACATATTGTTCTTTTACTTCAAGAACAGGCGCTTTTAACTTTGTAACTTCTTCTGGCTTATAATCCTGGTTTGCCTTAATATCATCATTAATCTTACCTTGTAATGCTTCTTTTACCTTCTTAGCACTATCAGTATCCTTGGCTTCTACTACAGCAATCTGTTCTGTTGTTGCTCCAGTGCCAACATAAGCACATTCTTTTACTACGGTCTTCATATCTACCTGACTGTATTGTGCTTCAAACAGCTCCGAATCTAATACCGATAACTCGTCTTTAAAGCCTCCACATTTGGCAATTTTATCTGCCAATTTATCCACATCGATTGCGGCTAACTTTGGTGCTATGGTCTGTGCTGCAATCTCACTTCCTGTGGATGTCGGTTTCTCTGCTTCCCTCGAATTACACCCTGTCATACTTGCGGTAACCATGGCTGCCGTAAGTACTGCGATCATATATTTTTTATTCTCTCTTTTCATCCTATTACATCTCCTCTATTTTTTCAAGTGGCTTTACTTTGTGTTCTCATAAAGGTAAGCCACCCAACGTTTATTGTATTCACGTTTCATATGCATCCCATCGACAGCTGCATCTGCTGGAAGATAGCCGTCTCTACCTACCACGCTATCCCATACGTTTACAAATACACTATTTGTCTTCTTTGCCGCATCTTTCATAGCTTCATTAAATTTCCTCATATTGCTTGTTCGATATTCTCTATCCGTGTCCGTGAGCTTTTTCGATACGGGAAGCAATGACTGTACATAAATTGTCGCATCCGGCTGAATCTCTTGAATCTTTTTAATTACTTTTATGTATCGCTCCTCATATATCTTTGGATATGGCCAGCCAATTTCATTAATGCCGAACATAACATATATTTTAGAGCATTTAATATCTTCCAATGCCTCCATTGCTGTCTTCATTCCACTGGAGGTTTTTACAAACTGTCTTGTAAATACATCATTTACATTTAAGCTTGTAGCGGCAAGATAATGTGCGCTCTTAGGGCCTCCTGCCATCTGTAATCCATTTGGCAAAGAATTTCCAATAAACACACTATCTTCAAAAAATGCCTCCAAATCAGAAGATGAAGGCTCTTTTGTTGTTGTAGCTGTTGCTATCGCTGTACCTGTTGGTGTTGGTGTTTCTGTCGCTTTTGGTGCCTCTGTTGGGCTTACCGTCGCAGGGGTTATTTCCTCTCTCTTAGGAATCATCTGCTCACTGACTGTCCCATTTTTTCCTGCAGTATCTTGCTGTTTCTTATCTCCCACTTCAACAAAAGGAATTACATCGCCTTTACCTGTTGGTGCAGGACTTTGAGTCGCCGTACCTAGTACTTCTTTATTATTCTGACCTGACTGATCATCCTTTAAGTCATATTTGGTAGATGCATAGGACACATCATTCTTAGAAAGATGAATTCCTACTGCGGATACTACCACGCCACCCACAAATAATAGTACTCCAATCCCTGCTGTTACCATAACAACATTGGAATGTTTGCGAAACCATCTTCTCTTTGTCGCTACGGAAGATGTTCTTATCTTGGTGTCTAATTCTTTTAATTCCTTTTCCAAAGACTTATTTAATTGGTCAAAATAATCTAACTCATCAAAATAAGCAAGATCACCTAAATAATCTACATTGACTCCAATCTCATCGTCCTTATCCTCATCTGTCTCTACACTTAAAACTTCTTTTTCGTACTCAGACATATCAATATGTTGCAGGAAATCAATGTTATCTAAATACTCATAATTATCATTCGTAGTGCCCTTCCCAACATTGGATTTTGCATTCGCCTGTTGTTCTACTTCCTCATTTGTATCGGAATTATGCACTATTTTTCTTATCATATTTCTAAACCCTTCTATCTTATACTATTCCTTGCTTAGGTACCCATCTATTGTAAAATACATCTACTTCCTCTCGTACCTTTTCCTATGTATATAGTAAATACAGAAGTTATATGTATTGTTAACATGGTTCAATCACATTACTTATTTTGTACTGATTTAAGTTTTTCGTCAATAGCGTATAGTTATATTTAACATATTTAATAAATTTGAAACACTTCTCAAACACATTAACAATATTTTCGAAATCTTTCGCACAAATTCAACATTTTGACAGATACATATCTCTAGCAAAACAATGCTATGGAAATACTACTTTTTAACCAGTCCTTGTTAATATAAAAACTTCTTTCCTTTTTCTAGAAAAAGAATTATAATATAAAAATAGGATATAATCTTAAATGAAAGGAAGATGCGACTATGAAGAAATTCGGGAAATTCGTATTTACAACAGTATCCATCGCTGCAGCAATTGGCGGAGCTGTATATTTCGTAAAAAATGTATTAAATAAAGACAACAACGATGATTTCGACGATTTTGATGATTTCGATGACGATTTTGATGACTTTGATCTTGATACTGAAGAAGATAAGTCTGCAACAAGTAATCGCGAATATGTAACACTTAATATTAACGATGAAACTGCTGAAGAATCCACTGAGGAAACTTCTCAAGATGCATCTGATGAATCTGAAGCTTCGGAAGAAACTACTGCTGAGATAAAAGAAGATTAAGTCATATACACTATAAAAAAATGGGACAACCCTACGTTGTCTAAACTATTTTTTCAAGCAAAAAACGCCCTGGTTTTTCAGGGCGTTTTTTACTGTCTTGGAGAAGACTCGCAGAGGACTTTCGAAGACAGTAAAAAAGAGAAGCAAATGCTTCTCTTTT
>JAUNRX010000160.1 GCA_030539495.1 bacterium
TTTTTAATACATAGGAAGCTTCTTGAAGAGAAGTTTCCTATGTATTAAAAAAGAGCTCCTTTGGAAATGCAATTGCACTCCCAAAGAAACTCTCCATTATATTTATGCTAATTCAAATGCACCAGTATATAACTGATAGTATTTACCCTTTTCTTCAATCAGCTTATCGTGATTGCCTCGTTCGATAATTCTACCTTGTTCTAATACCATTATGACATCTGAGTTTTTAACTGTGGATAGACGGTGGGCAATAACGAATACTGTTCTGCCTTCCATTAACTGATCCATACCAGCCTGAACGATTGCTTCCGTTCTCGTATCGATGCTTGATGTTGCTTCATCTAGAATTAATACTGGAGGGTCTGCAATGGCAGCTCTCGCAATAGCAAGTAACTGACGCTGTCCTTGACTTAGGTTTGCACCATCTCCGGATAACATTGTGTCATAGCCATCTGGAAGATGTTTAATGAATGTATCCGCATTAGCAAGCTTAGCTGCTGCGTATACTTCTTCATCTGTTGCATCTAACTTACCATACATAATATTTTCTTTTACTGTACCTGTAAATAAATGCGTATCCTGTAAAACAATACCTAAAGAAGAACGTAAGTCATCCTTCTTAATCTTATTAATGTTAATTCCATCATAACGGATCTTACCGTCCTGAATATCATAGAAACGGTTGATCAAGTTGGTAATTGTAGTCTTACCTGCACCTGTTGCACCTACAAAGGCTACCTTTTGTCCAGGCTCAGCAAATAATTTCACATTATGAAGAACAATCTTTTCATCATTATAGCCGAAGTCTACATCATCAAATACAACATCACCGCATAACTTCGTATACGTAATGCTGCCATCCTTATGAGGATATTTCCAAGCCCATTCACCTGTATG
Organism: bacterium; assembly: GCA_030539495.1. Classification (GTDB taxonomy): domain Bacteria; phylum Bacillota; class Clostridia; order Lachnospirales; family Lachnospiraceae; genus KM106-2. The sequence goes on from JAUNRX010000160.1 coordinate 898, forward strand.
CTTCTCAGCCTCTTTGATTGTTCCATCTTCTTCAATTGTTGCATTTACTAACGTTACATATCCTTCATCCGTTTCAGATTCCTGATCCATTAACTCAAAGATACGTTTCGCACCTGCAAGCGCCATAATGATTGCATTAAACTGTTGGGAAATCTGCGAAATTGGTTGGTTAAAGCTTCTTGTTAACTGTAAGAATGCTGCCAGTCCACCAAGTGTAAATGCGCCTACTCCATTGATTGCTAAAATACTACCAAGAATTGCAGTAAGCACGAAATTAATATAACCAAGGTTATTTAATACTGGCATTAGCACGTTGGCAAATGTATTTGCATTTTTAGCACTGTCAAATAATTGATCATTTAATTTATCAAAATCTACTTTTGTTTCATCTTCATGACAGAATACCTTAACAACCTTCTGTCCTTCCATCATTTCCTCAATATAGCCATTTACCTTTGCAATATCTTGTTGTTGCTTCATAAAGAAGAATGCACTCTTAGAGCCCAATTTCTTCGTTACAAGCACCATAAATACAACACACACTACAATCAATAGGGTAAGTGGAATACTAAGCACTAACATAGAGATAAATACACCAGTAATCGTAATTGCGGATGCGATTAACTGCGGAATACTCTGACTAAGCATCTGTCTTAATGTATCTGTATCGTTTGTATATACACTCATAACATCGCCATGGGTATGAGTATCGAAGTATTTGATTGGTAAGGATTCCATATGCTTAAATAAGCCATTACGGATATCACGTAACGTACCCTGGGTTACATTTACCATCAGACGGCTGTATACATAGGTAGAAACTACACCGACAAGGTAGATGCTTCCCATAATCACTAATGCTTCAAATAATGGTGCGAAGCTTGGATTTGCCTGACCAATAAATGGTGTAATATAGTTATCAATTAAGCTTTTCAAGAATAAGGTACTTGCAACGCCTGTTAAAGAACTGATTATGATACATAAGAATACGATTACACAGTGAACCGGATACTTCTTCATTACCAATTTAAAAAGTCTCGTCAACGTCTTTTTTGCTTCTCCTTTTTGACCTTTGCTCATTGGTCCTCTAGGCCCCTTGTTCATTGGCTTCATCGAAATCAGCTCCTTTCGTTTGTGAATTATACACATCTTGATAAATTGCATTTTTCGCTAATAATTGTTCATGTGTTCCGAATCCATCAATCTTACCATCATTTAAGACAATAATACGATCTGCATCCTGAATACTTGAAATACGCTGTGCAATAATTAACTTTGTTGTATGTGGAATTGCTTCCTTAAATGCCTGACGGATATAGGCATCTGTCTTTGTATCAACTGCACTTGTAGAGTCATCAAGGATTAAGATCTTTGGATTCTTAAGAAGTGCTCTCGCAATACATAAACGTTGCTTTTGACCACCGGACACATTTGTTCCGCCCTGTTCAATATATGTGTCATATCCATCAGGGAAAGTCTGAATAAATTCATCTGCCTGCGCCTGCATGCATGCCATAATTAATTCTTCATCTGTTGCATCCGGATTACCCCAACGAAGGTTTTCTTTGATTGTACCAGAGAATAATACGTTCTTTTGAAGAACCATGGCAACTTCATTACGTAATGCTTCGATATCATAATCTCTTACATCTACTCCGCCTACTCTTACGCTTCCTTCTACGACATCGTAAAGTCTTGGAATTAATTGAACAAGAGAAGATTTTGCACTACCTGTTCCACCAAGGATACCAATTGTCTCTCCGGACTTAATCTTGATATCGATATCTGTAAGATTGAAGTTATCTTTGTTCTTATTATAGCTAAAGTTTACATGGTCAAATTCAATCGAACCATCTTTTACTGTAGTAATTGCACCTTCTTTGGATGTAATATCACTAGTTTCATCTAAAATTTCTACAATTCTTTCTGCAGAAGATTTTGACATAGTAACCATGATAAATACCATGGAAATTAACATTAAGGATACTAATATATTCGTAACATACATAAAGAGACTCATTAATTCGCCTGTTGTCATGTTATCTACTACGATCATCTTTGCACCTAACCAAGATAATGCAATCATTGTTGCATACATGGAAAATTGCATAATAGGGTTGTTTAAAACAATAAGACGTTCTGCCTTAACAAAGTTTTCATATACTGCTTGAGAAGCCTTTTGGAATTTACTTACTTCATGGTCTTCTCTTACATATGCCTTTACAACACGAATTCCTGTAAGGTTTTCCTGCACACTGCCATTTAAATCATCATACTTACGAAATGCTCGTTTAAAGTTAGGATGTGCATTGGACATAATAAAGAATAAGCTTGTGCCTAAGAATACAAGTGCTACTAAGAAAATAAGACTTAATCTTGCATTGATCATCAAGCACATTACCATTGCTGAAACCAGCATAAATGGTGCTCTTACAAACATACGAATAATCATTTGATATGAATTCTGTACATTTGTAACATCTGTAGTCAAACGAGTTACAAGACCCGCTGTAGAGTATTTGTCAATATTGGAAAAGGAATAGTTTTGAATGTTATAAAACATTGCCTTTCTAATATTTCTTGCAAATCCAGTACTTGCTGTGGCTGCTGTCTTACCGGCAATCGCACCAAATCCTAGACTTAAAAAAGAAACAAGCAACATAGTAAGTCCGATTAAGATTACATGCTTCATGTTTCCTGGTTTTACACCATGATCAATAATTGACGCCATAAGAACTGGAATTAATACTTCCATAATAGCTTCTAAAATAATAAAAACCGGTGTAAGTATGGTATCCTTCTTAAATTCGCCGATATAATTCATCAACTTTTTAATCATAATTATCCTCCTTTAAATTCTAATTCTCCCGAACTGCCTCTGATATTTTTTTCAAAGTACCAAAGAACGCTTCTCTCTCTTCTTCCGTTACATCTTTCAGAATATGCTCTTCTTCTTCCATAATGATTTTAGCAACTACTGTTGTAGCTTCTCTTCCCTTTTCTGTAAGCTTCAGCTGCTTTAATCTTGCATCTGAGAGAACGCTTTCACGGTTGATATATCCATTTTTCTCAAGCAATTGTAATACACTTGTCACAGTTGATCTCCGAACATCAAAAATGCCCTCGATATCCTTTTGATATACCGGAGCATCATTCTGGCCTTTCTGAGCAATAAAGTGTAAAACCCTTGATTGCACGCTGGTAAGTCCATACTCAGCGACTTTTGCATCAATATTACGTTTGATGCTATTGGATATAAAGTGGAACTCTTTTCCGACTTCATGTGGCTTCATAGTGATTTCCTCACTTTCTAAAAGCTTTTCCTTTTTTGTTAGAATTCTAACAGTTAGGTTTCTAACATATTCTACTCTTGAATATTTACTAAGTCAATAACCAACTTTTGAAAGTATTTAATTTTGAACAATATTAAGGCTTTTGTAATTTACATAGCGCTATTCCTGCTCAAAAACAAAAGCTTCACGAAAAAATGCGAGTTCCTAATAATATTTTTATTAGAAACTCGCACTCTTGCTTATAATACTTTGCTTAAAAATAATTTTAAACGATCACTTTGTGGTTCATTAAAAATCTTATCTGGCGTATTTTCTTCTACGATTTTTCCCTGATCCATAAAGATGACACGGGAAGCAACCTCTCTTGCAAATCCCATTTCATGTGTAACTACAACCATGGTCATATTGTCATTGGCAAGTTCACGCATAACCTCCAAAACTTCGCCAACCATTTCAGGATCCAATGCTGAAGTAGGCTCATCAAATAACATAACATCTGGTTTCATACATAAGGAACGTACAATTGCAATACGTTGCTTCTGACCACCGGATAATTGATTTGGATAGGCATTGGCACGGTCCTTCAGGCCGACACGATCAAGTAATGCTAATGCCTGTTTTTCCGCTTGTTCTTTACTTACTCCCTGTAATTTCGTTGGTGCTAAGGTAAGATTATTTAATACGGTCATATGTGGAAATAAATTAAAATGTTGGAATACCATTCCCATCTTCTGACGATGTAAATTGATATCTACTTTCTTATCTGTAATATTTGCATCATCTACCAAGATATTCCCCTCTGTAGGCACCTCTAGAAGATTGAGACAACGAAGAAGTGTACTCTTTCCGGAACCACTTGGCCCAATGATAAATACTACTTCTCCCTTTTCAATGGAAAGATTGATGTCATCAAGCGCTAATGTTGTGCCAAATTGTTTTTTTACGTGTTCTACTTGAATTAATGATTTAGCGTGCTCCATTGTTTAGTCTCCTCTCTAGTTTCTGTACAAAGTGTGAAAAGATCATAACGAGTATCAGATATACTGCCGCAACTGCCAGCAATGGCATAAAAGTTGCATAGGTCTGGCTTCTGATAATATCTCCGCCTTTTGTTAAGTCCTGCAGAGAAATATATCCTGCAACTGATGTCTCTTTTAATAAAACGATAAATTCATTTCCTAAGGCAGGAAGTACATTTTTAACCGCTTGAGGCATAATGATATAACGCATAGTCTGAATATAGTTAAATCCAAGGCTTCGTCCTGCTTCAAACTGCCCCTGATCCACTGACATAATTCCACTTCGTATAATTTCTGCCACATAGGCTCCAGAATTGATACCAAATGCTAAGATTGCTACCAGTACCGGGTCAACCTTTACAGATGCAAAGATACCATAATAAATAATGAGTAACTGAACAACTACTGGCGTACCACGAATTACAGTCAGGTATACTTTACAGAACCAGTTTCCAATTTTTAATTTTCCCGTATTGTCATATGTAGAACGGATCATGCCTACAATAAATCCAATTATGATACCGAGTAATACTGCAAAAAATGTAATCTTTAATGTAATAATAACGCCATCTAGTAAATATTGATAACGATCTTTTGCTATAAAGTTTTGTTGGAAGGATTTACAGAAGTTATTTATAAACTTCGGCATTCCACTTGCTAATAATGTAACCATAGTCCTTACCTTATCCTTTTTTTATTAGAAATAGTATGTTATTTAATATATTTATCAATAATCTTTTGAAGCTCACCATTTTCTTTTAATTTCTTTAAGGAAGCATTTATTTTGTCAACTAATTCCGTATTTCCCTTCTTCACTGCAATTGCATAATCTTCTTGTGTATATGCTTCATCAAGAATCTTAATCCCTGTGTTTTGTTTTACAAATTCCTTTGCTGGCTCACGATCAATAACGACTGCATCAATCTTGCCTTGCATTACAGATTGAACAGCTTCCATTCCTTTTGAAAAACGTTTTACTTCAATATCTTTCTTATCCGTAACATAAATGTCACCTGTCGTACCTGTCTGCACACCAACTGTTTTACCGGATAAATTATCTGGTTTAGTTATTGTTGTATTATCTTCTTTTACGATCATAACCTGAGTGGATGTTGTATAAGAATCTGTAAATTCAACATTCTCCTTACGATCTGGGGTTACTGTCATACCTGCCACACCAATATCAGCTTTTCCACTATTTACTGCTGGAATAATTGAGTCAAACTCAATACTGTCCACTTTCAGTTCCATTCCTAAATCATCTGCAATTGCTTTTGCAATATCTACATCAATTCCTACAATATTATTGCCCTCACGATATTCATAAGGTGGAAACTCCGCATTGGTTGCCATCGTCAAAGTCTTTTTCCCATCAGAACCTGTTTCCTTTGATCCACAAGCTACAAAAGATGTCATCATTGTTACTGCTAAAACTACGCTAAGTATTTTCTTCTTCATATTTCATTCTCCCTTTCTATTCCTAAAATGCTCCACTATGTACATATGTTTCTGTTCTTCAAATCATTCGTATTAATGTTTATGCATTTGATATACTATAATTATACACATCACTTATAAGAAATCAAGTATAAATATTCACCCTTTTCAAAAAATTATTGTTTTTCATAAAATACTTAATTTATTTATGTTTTATATAGTTAATATTATTATTTTCTTGCTAGTTTCTCCTTATGTTTTACATTAAATATCAGTTTTTTACATTTAATAATGAATATTTATACATAATATTTATGCATGTTCAACATTTGTATAATACATTGCTCTTGTATCTTTTCTATTTATAAAAAAAGAACTGTCTACTATTT
>JAUNRX010000161.1 GCA_030539495.1 bacterium
TCGAACCCACGGTCCCTTTCGGGATCACTGGTTTTCAAGACCAGCTCCTTAAACCGCTCGGACACCTCTGCAAATCATTCTTGCTTAGTATATCATGTCGACATTTGTCTGTCAAGCACTTTTTTCTAAGTTTTTTATTTTTGTTTGTCGTTATTAGTGAACTCTCGTTTGCACTCCGTAGCGACGAGATTTATTGTAGCATAGGAAAAAGCGTATGTCAACACTATTTTTTAATTTTTTTCTAAAATTCAAACAATTTAGATATAATAGGCAATAACAAGGGGTATAGCACTATTATTTCCACTATACCCCGCCTATTATTCTACATATTTCAAAAACTGTCTTACTACAACCAGATCCTCTGGTGTCGTAACCTTAATGTTCTGATAATCACCCTTTACCATAAACACCTTTTGCTCCAGCATTGTCTCTACTACCATAGCATCATCCGTCACATTGATATCCTCCGTTGTGAAGAGTTTCTTATATGCTTGCATGATTAAACTATAGTCAAATGCTTGGGGCGTTTGTGTAATCATCAATGTAGATCGTTCAGGGGTATCCACCACTTGCCCTCTACTATCAATTACCTTAATTGTATCTTTTACCGGCATACCAACTACACATGCCTTTTTTTCCTTAACTTCCTGTAACGTTTCATTTATCAGCTCGGAGGTTAAACAAGGACGAGCGCCATCATGAATTAATACATAACTACATTCTCCTGCTACCTTAAGACCTTCATAAACGGAATTGTAACGTTCTTTTCCGCCTTCTACTATATGAGATATCTTTGTAAATGCATAACGGTCCGCTACTTTCTCCTTGCAATATCCTTCTTCTCCTTTTCCTACCACTAGAACAATCTCATCTATGTTGCTTTCTTCAAATGCTTTTATTGTATAGTAGAGTAAAGGTCTTCCATCTACCTCAAGATATTGTTTTGCTACTTGCGCGCCCATACGGGTTCCTTTTCCAGCTGCCAATATAATTGCTACCGTCTTTTTCATTTCAACTACCTCTGGCCTATTTTTAAGTTAGGAACTGCATTAAGATCTAATCCACTTCTTACACCATTCATATATTCATAATAAGCAGCTGAACCAATCATTGCCGCATTATCTGTACACAATACTAAAGAAGGATGATAGAATGTTAAACCATTTTCTTTACATGCCTTTTCCATAGCATTTCTTAAGGTCGTGTTTGCAGCAACTCCACCTGCAATTGCTACTTTATCAAGTCCATGAACCTTAGCAGCCTTTACTGTACGTTCTACTAATACTTCTACGACTGCTTGTTGGAAAGAAGCCGCAACATCTGCACGTTTTACTTCTTCACCTTTCATTTTACAGGAGTTTACGTAATTTAATACTGCAGATTTAATTCCACTGAAGCTAAAATCAAACTCAGCGCCATCAATATGAGCACGCGGGAATGTAATTGCCTTTGGATTTCCTTCCTTCGCTAATTTATCAATCTTTGGTCCGCCTGGATATCCTAGATCAATTGCTCTTGCTACTTTATCAAATGCTTCACCTGCTGCATCATCTCGTGTACGTCCAATAATCTCATATTCACCATATGCTTTTACTTTTACGATGTGAGTATGTCCACCTGATACAATTAGGCACATAAATGGTGGCTCTAAGTCTTTATTTTCAATATAATTGGCAGATACATGCCCTTCTATATGATGAACTCCGACTAATGGTTTTTTCGTTGCATATGCAATCGCTTTTGCTTCTGCTACACCTACTAATAATGCTCCCACTAATCCCGGACCATATGTCACACCGATGGCATCGATATCGTCAAGGGTAACGTTTGCTTCTTTTAATGCTTCTTCAATTACCACATTAATCTTCTCAATGTGCTTTCTTGACGCAATTTCTGGCACAACTCCACCATATAACGTATGCAATGCAATCTGAGATGAGATTACATTCGATAATACTTCCCTACCATTTTTAACAACTGCTGCTGCTGTCTCATCACATGATGATTCTATCGCTAATATTAATACATCTTTCTCCATAACTATTTCTACCTTTCTATCAAAAAGGGTGGTTAAGTGTTCTTTATAAGAACTTTACTTAACTCACCCCTTCCATCTATTTTCGTAATTTAATTGCTATTTTTCATCATTTACAAGCACCCATCCAAGAATTTTCCACTTCTTATCTGAATCTTGTCGTAATACAAACTTTTCTCGCGAATCAGTCACCGTTTTTGTACCTTGCTTAATTGTATAAGCAAGAGTCGTTGATGCATACTTCGCACCATCTTTTGTATAATACGTAACTTCGTCTTTAGATTCTGTTTCTGCTGCATTCTTGGTACGAGGCCAGTAATAAGAAATAATCACTTTGCCTTTTCCCCCAAATGCCTTAATTTCCTGATCCAGACTATTCATTTGATTTTCTACCGGATTATTTGCCAGTAACTCATCATCTAATAATTGTCTATATTGGTCCAATAATTTAGGTAACTCTTGTTCTGTATAATCTCCATCATAAAAACACTTACTATACTGACTATATAAGTCCATAACTGTCTTTACAGTGGCTGGATACTCAAGCTCTAAATCCTTTGCAAGCAGCTTTTCTACTTTTGTTTGTGGTATATCCATAGAATCATGATTATCGGAACTGTTATTCATCATATAATACATTCCTAATACAGCGCATGCAAATACCGCCATAATAAGAACCGCTCTTATCTTCCTCTTCATCAGTTTCCCCCCATGGTTCTCTATTCGTTTTTATCGAACTCTAATACCGTTGTCTTACCATCTTTACCTGGATAACTTCTTGGAAAGATTTCTTTTACATCAGACATAAACTCTTCCGCTCTTACAAGAGATGGACTGTAATGTGTTAACCACATTTCATTAACATCTGCTTCTTTTGCAAGTGTTGCTGCTTCATAAAACGTCATATGCTTATATTCTACCGCTTTATTTGCTTTTTCTTTTTCTCCATACATTCCTTCACAGATAAATAAGTCTGCACCTTTGGCTTTCTGACTAATGATCGGAACTGGTCTTGTATCTGTACAGTAAGTAAGCTTAATGCCTTTTCTTTCTGGACCTAATACCATATCCGGAGTATAAGAAATATTCTCTACTTCCACGACTTCGCCTTTTTGTAAACGATTCCATGCTTCTTTTGGCACATTATTCTCTAATGCTTTTTCAATAAAGAAACGTCCTGCTCTTGGTATCATAATGTTATAGCCATAGCAAACCACATTATGGTTTACACGATATGCTTCAATATGATAACCATTGATATCAAAACTTTCTTCTTTTCCTGATAATTCAATAAACTTTAATTCAAATGGTAATTCTGGAGCAATTACCCTTAAAGCTGTTACTACTTTTTCTAATCCTCTTGGTCCAATTAGGGTTACAGGCTCTCTACGATCTGCATTTCCCATGGATAATAATAGACCTGGTAAACCACTAATATGGTCTCCATGATAATGGGTAAAACATATAACATCTATGGAATGGAAACTCCACCCTTTTTGCTTAATTGCAACCTGAGTGCCTTCTCCACAATCTATTAAAATACTACTACCATTAAACCTTGTCATTAATGCTGTGAGCCAACGACCTGGTAATGGCATCATACCACCTGTACCGAGTAAACAAACGTCTAACACAATTTTTCCTCACTTATAATTTTCTCGTTTTCTCTACTTTTTCCCATCATATCATATTCTATACACTTTTTCAACAATTCGCCATGCTGACAGGACACAGCACTATGTACCAATAACTCCATTAAATTCTTGTTGTATTATGTCTAGATATAGAAAAAGAGCCGATACACTTACACTGCATATCGACTCTAGCAACTATAATACTTCATGGTTTTTCTTAATGGTAACCGGGATTACAAAAGATTCAATCATTTTATCGTAGCATACTTCACATATGTCAAAGCGATGGACTTCAAGATCTTTATTAGAAAAATATCCCCATTCCTGTGTCGCCTCAAATACGCCTTCTTTAACGATTCCGCGTTCTAGCTTGAGCTCTTTCCCGCATACATTGCAAAATAATTGTCTCCCTTTTTTCAAAATCTATCCCTCCATAAATTTGACAGCCTTATTGGTATTATACCTTTTATTGCGTAAATTTGGTAGTGGTAATAACTAGTATTCTACATTTTTTGATATTTCCACATAATTACCGCATTTTCCTTTGGCTTGTCGTAAAAATTAGGGCGTACTCCTGCACTCTCAAAACCTAATTTCTCATACAAAGCTCTTGCAGGAATATTTCCTTCTCTTACTTCTAATGTAAAAGCTGTTAAACCTTTTTCCTCGCCCAAATGAATGAGCTCTTTCATTATCATGTATCCTAACCCACATCCCTGGGTATTCTTCTTAATTGCAACATTTGTAATCTGTCCTTCGTCCAGCACTGACCATAATCCACAATAACCTAGGATCTCTTGCTCTTTTTCCACAATCACATAGATATTGTGTGGATCATTTAGTGCTTTATTAAAGTCATCTTTTGACCAAGGCATACTAAAGGTATCTGCTTCAATCGCTACAACCTGACTTACATCCTCTGTTTTCATCACTCGAACACAATAGTCTTTTTTCATTGCACTATTTCACCTGTTCTGACTTTTGTCTTTCTGCTAATTCACGCTCTGCTTGGGATAAACGTAAATATTCAGGTGCATGATCGCTTGCCGATTCCATTTTACCTTGTTTATAGTATTCACTTGCAAGCATTGCTACTGCTCCTGCTCTTTGTTTTGCTACATGAGCTGGGGCAAAGCTACATAAGACTCCAAGTGTTTCTTTAATTTGTTCCTTATGAACTTCAACACCATCACCTAAGAAGATTACCTTACGATTCATCGGTTGAAGCTCTTCTAACAATTCAGCTATTGTAACTACCTTTTGTTCTTCCATTACAACAAATTGATTGTCCACAAATTCATAAAGTCCTGTATACACTTGTGATCTTCGTGCATCCATAATTGGACAAATAATTGCATCGGTTGCATATAGGTTATATGCAAGTGCATCCACTGTCGGTACACCAATAATCGGTTTATTTAATGCTAATCCTAAACCTTTTGCCGTTGCAGAACCAATTCTTAATCCTGTAAAGGAACCTGGTCCTGATGAAACTGCAATTGCATCTAGCTCTTCTAATTTTGTATCTGTCATTTTTACAATCTCATCTAACATTGGTAATAATGTCTGAGAATGTGTTTTCTTAAAGTTAGTTGTATATTCTGCAATCAATGTATCATCTACTACCAATGCAACGGATGCTACTAATCCGGAACTATCCAATGCTAAGAGTCTCATTGTCTGCCTCCTCAATTGTGATCCTACGATAATCAAATCCTTTTGTAAGATCTTTTTCTATTTTTATTATTTTAATTTCTTTCGGTAACAGTTCGCGAATTAAATTCGCCCATTCCACAATACATACGCCATTTCCGAAGAAATAATCTTCATAACCGATTTCATCCATCTCATCAATATCTGCAATACGATATACATCAAAGTGATAAAATGGCATTCTTCCTTCTTCATAAACTTGTACAATTGTAAAAGTCGGACTGCTGATTGGTTCTGTAATTCCTAATCCTTCTGCAAATCCTTGTGTAAATACTGTCTTACCAACACCTAAATCACCTAATAAGCAGTAGATATCTCCGCTCTTACAACGTTCGCCTAATTCTTTGCCATATCGGAATGTATCTTCTGCTTTTAAACTTTCCAATACCATATTAACGTCTCCTACACTCATCTGTTATGCTTGTTTAAAACGGCAAATACTTGGATCTACAAACTCTTTAATCATTTCCTTAAGTTCGTCTTTCTGTTCTCTTACGTCTTCTTTTGGAATAACAAACGCTCTAGCTCTTGATATATAAATTGTAATATTATTTCTTGTTTCAATTACTTTTTGAACATCTTCCCATTCGATTGGAAGCTCTTGATCATTTTGAACTACTTTAATGCCCTCTTTATTGATTTCATAGATTAATTCATCTTTAAACGTTGGGCTTAACTTTACTTGTTTTCCTGCAGTTACATATAACCATATTGGGTTAATTACAGTAAACAACAATGATGCTACAATAAATGCAATCATTTTACCAGTTGTTAAGCTTGAAAAGTTAACACATAAATATATAAATGCTAATATACTAAATGCTAAACTTGCAATACCAATAAAACTGTAGTAAGCATGTCGCATTAAGAATTCATACATATTCTTAACTTTCATATTGATTGTTATCTTCATTTCTTTCACGTTCCATCCTCCAGTCCGCTTGTTCTAAAGCAATTATATCAGATTACTCTAAAATAGCAACACTTTGACATCTAAGTAGTTATATGTCGATTCCCCCTAAACAAGGGAATTACACTTGAACAAAGTGTGTATTTCATGCCCTTCTTTTTAGGGCGTTTTTAATGAACAGGAGCTTTTCGAGAGAGTTTTCCTATTCATTAAAAAGAGCCTCTTTTGTATCAGTATAGCCAATTATTAATGGCTTTCTGCAAAAGAAGCTCCTTTTATTTTATAATCCTATTTCATTTTCTTAGCTACTAAACCTGCTGCTAATAACAGCATTCCTAATGTCGTATATACATCAACGTTACTTGAAGTTGAACCGGTCTTTGGTAATCCTTCTGGTATATCATCTCCTGGTACCGTAATTGTTGTTGGCCTTACTGTTGGAGCCTTTGTTGTTGGTGTTTTCGTTGTGTCCTCTACAGGACCTGCTGGAACTTTCTGCGTTGGAACTTCAACAGTAGGTTGTGTTGGTGTAACAGTTGGCGTTTTTACGGGAGTTCCAGTTGGTGTTTGTGTTGGCGCTACTGTTGGTACCTCCGTTGGTGTTACTGTAGCCGTTTCCACTGGACTTTCTGTTGGCACTGCTGTGGCCGTTTCCACTGGACTTTCTGTTGGCGCT
>JAUNRX010000162.1 GCA_030539495.1 bacterium
GGAATGGATGAAATCCTGATTTCATCCAAGCTTGGAGACTTTGTCGACAAGCTGAAACACCCTTACACTAAGGGTGTTTTTTGTTGTTTATTCAGGATATACAAGACGTTCCTCAGTAATATCATAAAGTACTTCATTAAGATATTTATTTGCTAAATAGTTGGCCATAGGAAGATTCATATCGAGACAGTTTCCACAGCCTTCTTTTGTAGCACCTGGAACATCATCCTTGAAATCACGAATGAATTCAAATAATTCAATCATAAGAGAAATAATTTGTTTTGATTCGTAATCTCCAGCTAAGATTAAATAAAATCCAGTTCTGCATCCCATTGGACCAAAGTATACGATTTGATCTTTATACTGGTCATGGTTTCTTAAAAATGTAGCAGCAAGATGTTCGATTGCATGCATTTCAGCCGTATTCATTACGGGTTCGTAATTTGGACGAGTCATTCTTAAATCAAAAGTTGTGAGGACTTCTTGTCCTACATGATCTTTTCTTGATACATAGACACCTGGTAATAATTTGAGATGATCTATTGTAAAACTTGCTATAGGTTTCATAGTATATCTCCCTTCAAAACGTTTATTCTATTAATATCTTCGTGTATTATATCACATTTTTACCATTACACCATGAAAAAAGTAAATTATAAAAAAAATATAAAAAAATATGAAAAACGAAAATATTCAATTGACATATAGGAACATCTAGTTATAATGGTAAACAGTTAACTACATTAACTATTCACCTAATTACATGAAATTAGAAGAAATAGTAAGAAGGGATATGCGAATATGCAATCAAAACAAACGGAACAATTAGTAGAACGTATTTTTCGATTTAATAAACTGATGCATACCCAAATGGCACAGATGTCAGACTGCTCTCCAGGCGAACTCAAGATGCTTGGAGCTATTACAAACGCCATTGATAAGCAGAAGGAGGAGGGAAGCGATCTTCCAGGAATTAGTGCATCTAAGCTTAGCAAGATCTTAATGCATTCCAAACCAGCAACCTCAAAGATGCTAAATATTCTAGAAGAAAAAGGGGATATTGAGCGTATTTATTCGAAATTAGATCGAAGAACAGTCTTTATCACAGTAACGGAAAATGGGAGAGAACGTGCGGACCAGTTTCGAGAAGAAACTGATGCATACACGAACCAGATCCTAGAGCGACTGGGAGAAGAAAAGACAAATCAGATGTTTGAATGTATGGATGCACTCTATGAAATTATAAAAGAGCTTCATGAAGAAAACGTCAGTAAAAATAAGAAGTAAGAAATAAGAAGGAGATGTTGAAGTGTCAAAGCTATTAAAATATTTAAAAACGGCATTTGGTCCCATACTTGTAATCATTGCATTACTTGTATTACAGGCATGGTGTGACTTATCATTACCGGCTTATACATCCGATATTATCAATGTAGGTATTTCACAAAGTGGCGTAGATAGCGCTGCACCTACGGTAATTACTGAAAGTGATGCTAATAAGCTATTATTATTGTTAAATGAAAAGGAACAAGAAACCTTTAAAAATAATTATGAGAAAAAGGATAGAACTTCGATTTCGGCAGATGAACTAAAAGATTTAAAGGGAAGTTATGAAGCCATTGAAAAAGAAAATATCTATCTTTTAAAGGACAATGCAGATAAGGAAGCAGTAGAAAATGCATTATCAGGAAAAGAAGCCTATATGTATTCCTTATCCCTTGAGTTTGAGCAAGATGGACAAAAAATTAATGTGATGGAAATGACAACTCAGTCATTAGCAGCTCAAATGCAACTTACAGATCCAGCTATGTTAGAAGGAAAGACAGTATATGATATCCTTGCTACCCTTGATCAGCCAACAAGAGAACAAGTGGTAAGCCAATTATATGATAACTTTATAGCAACGACTCCAGATATGGTGAGAGCAAGCTACCCAGTTATGGAAGTGGCATCTTATTATAAAGCTGCAGGAATTGACCTTGATAATTTACAGTTACAGTACGTAATCAGATCCGGTGTCAAGATGTTAGGTGTTGCTTTACTAGCAATGGTAGCAACTGTTTTAACAACACTTATTGCAGCAAGAGTAGCATCCCAACTTGCACTTCGTTTACGTAGAGAGATCTTTGGCAAGGTAGTAAGCTTCTCCAGCCAGGAAACAGATCATTTCTCGACAGCATCTTTAATTACAAGAAGTACAAATGATATCCAACAAGTACAAATGTTAGTATTTATGATGCTTAGAATGGTATTATATGCACCAATCCTTGGTGTAGGAGGCGTAATCAAAGTAACAAGAACCAATGCAAGCCTTTCCTGGATTATCGCATTGGCAGTAGGCTGTATCTTAGCAGTTGTACTTGTACTTTTAGTCGTAGCTATGCCTAAGTTCAACAGAATGCAGAAATTAGTTGACCGTATGAACTTAGTAACAAGAGAAATCCTTACTGGACTTCCAGTAATTCGAGCATTCTCCACAGAGAAACATGAAGAAAAACGTTTCGACGGAGCAAATACAGATTTAACAAAGAATACGTTATTTACAAGCCGTGTTATGGCATTTATGTTCCCAATCATGATGTTTGTCATGAGTATGACAAGTATCTTAATCGTATGGTTTGGTGCGAAGAGTGTTGATACAGGAAGCATGCAGATTGGTGATATCGTAGCATTTACTCAATATGCAGTTATGATCGTAATGAGCTTCTTAATGTTAACCATGGTATCCATTATCTTACCAAGAGCAAGCGTTGCAGCAAAACGTATTGATGAAGTCATTACGACTCCATTAACAATACATGATCCAGAAAAAGAAGAAAAGATTGACCGTATCAGAGGAACAGTAGCATTTAACCATGTAAACTTCGCATATCCAAATGCAGATGAAGATGCTCTTTCTGATATTACATTTACAGCAAGACCAGGAGAAACAACAGCGATCATCGGTAGTACAGGATGCGGTAAGTCTACGTTAGTAAACTTAATTCCAAGACTTTATGATGTTAAAGATGGTTCCATTACCATTGATGGTATGGATATCCGCAACATGTCTCAGCATGAGTTACGTGATAATATCGGTTTCGTTCCTCAAAAAGGTATCCTGTTCTCAGGAACAATCGACTCTAACTTACGTTACGGAAGACAAGATGCCAGCGAAGAAGTGCTTAAGAAGGCAGCAGAAATTGCTCAGGCAACTGAATTTATTGAAAGCAAGCCAGAGAAATATGACAGTGAGATTTCCCAAGGCGGTACCAATGTATCCGGTGGACAGAAACAACGTTTAAGTATTGCAAGAGCAATTGCAAAACAGCCACCAATCTATATCTTTGATGATAGTTTCTCTGCACTTGACTATAAGACAGATGTAACCCTTCGAAAAGCATTAAAAGAAGAGACAGGTGACAGTACAGTAATTATCGTGGCACAACGTATCAGTACGATTTTACATGCAGATCAGATCATTGTATTAGAAGATGGCAAGATTGCAGGAATTGGTACTCATAGAGAGCTTCTTAAAAATAATGAAGTATATAGACAGATTGCATTATCTCAATTATCTGAAAAAGAATTAAAAGATGATTTAGCAAATGATAGTGATAAGGAGGTGACAGATCATGAGTAATGAAGGAAGACAAAGAAGACGCGGCCCTATGGGCGGTCATGGTCCAATGGGCGGAGGTCCAGCTGGTGAAAAGGCAAAAGACACAAAAGGAACAATGAATAAGTTATTAAAGTATTTTGGTTCCTATAAAATTGGATTTTTACTAGTATTTATCTTTGCAATCGGTAGTACGTTATTTAACGTTATCGGACCGAAGATCTTAGGTAAGGCAACTACTGCAATTGGAACTGGAATGATGAGCAAGTTACGTGGCGGTGAAGGCATCGACTTTACGTATATAGGGAAAATCGTAATTATTATGACTCTTCTGTATGCAGTCAGTGCAATCTTTGGCTTAATCCAAGGTTTCGTTGTAACAGGTATTTCTCAAAAGATCTGTTATCGAATGAGAAAAGAAATGTCATCTAAGATGAATCGTCTTCCAATGAAATATTTTGATAAGATGACAAATGGTGAAGTACTTTCTAGATTTACAAATGATGTAGATACATTGGGACAGAGTTTAAATCAATCTCTTTCTCAAATCGTATCCGCAATCACTACAATTATTGGTATAGCAATTATGATGCTTACCATCAGTCCAATCTTAACATTGATCACAGTGATTATCCTACCAGTGTCTATGGCATTTATGGGGATTATCATGAAGAAATCACAAAAGCACTTTACGGCACAACAAGTAAACCTTGGTCATGTAAATGGTCAGGTAGAAGAAGTATTTGGTGGTCACAATGTTGTTAAGCTGTTCAATGGTGAAGAAAAAGTAACTGCTGATTTCAATGAAATGAATGATAAGCTTTATGAATCCGCATGGAAATCTTCTTTCTTATCCGGCGTTATGATGCCAGTCATGACATTTGTAGGAAACCTTGGTTATGTTGCAGTAGCTGTAGGCGGCGCAATCCTTATGATCAATGGTAGAATTACAATTGGTGATATCCAAGCGTTTATTCAATATGTAAAACAATTTACACAACCAATCGGCCAAGTAGCACAAGTAAGTAACATGTTCCAATCTACGATTGCAGCAGCAGAGCGTGTCTTTGAATTCCTTGAGGAAGAGGAAGAAGACGTTACTGTTCCAAACCCAGTAAGCGTAGAAGGCTTAGAAGGAAATGTAGAATTTAGAGATGTAAAATTCGGTTATAATGAAGATAAAACAATCATTAATGATTTCTCCTGTAAAGTGGCGCAAGGCGAAAAAGTTGCAATCGTTGGTCCAACCGGTGCAGGTAAGACAACAATGGTAAAACTTTTAATGCGTTTCTACGATGTGACTAGTGGTGAAATTCTAATTGATGGCCATAACTTAAAAGACTTCAATCGTAGTGAATTACGTGAGATGTTCGGCATGGTATTACAGGAAACTTGGTTATTTAAAGGAACGATTATGGAAAATATCCGTTATGGCCGTTTAGATGCCACAGATGAAGAAGTAATCGCAGCAGCAAAAGCAGCTCATGCACATCATTTTATCAAAACTCTTCCAGGTGGCTACGAAATGGAATTAAATGAAGAAGCAAGCAATGTGTCCCAAGGACAGAAACAGCTTCTTACAATTGCGAGAGCGATCCTTGCAGATGATAAGATCCTTATTCTTGATGAGGCTACAAGTTCCGTAGATACTCGTACAGAAGAAAGAATCCAAAAAGCAATGGATAACTTAATGGAAGGAAGAACAAGCTTTATTATTGCCCATCGTCTTTCTACTATTAAAAATGCAGATGTCATCTTAGTTATGAAAGATGGAGATATTATTGAACAAGGTAACCACGATGAGCTTATGGCACTTAACGGTTTCTATGCAAATCTCTATAATTCACAGTTTGAAAGAACTGCATAATGCATTCAGGAAGTCATATCCTACATTTAAGTAAAAGCCCTTTTCATACTTTGTATTTTTCGGTATGATAACTTCAGAGCGAACGGGAAATATGTTTATAGTGTTTTGAGGTAGAGTGTGAAGGTTTTTTATTGAGGTGGAGGTCGTGATATACTCCTTTGAATTAAGAAAAACAGGCTAGGTACTTGAGCGAGTATCTAGTCTGTTTTTTTATGCAAAAGACAAACTAGATACTAGGTGCACATAATCGTCAAAGGAAGATGTCACTTGCCTTTCATCTGATGAATATATATGGTTCTCAAAAGAGATTTTAATAAATTGAAATATTTCCATAAATTGTATAATATAGTTATATGTCTTAAGTATTTTGGAGGGATAGCATGTATACAGAGAATATACTTGATTTAATTGGAAATACGCCATTAGTCAGCTTAAAGAATACGACTGGGCTTAATATTTTTGCAAAGGCAGAATTTTTAAATCCAGGAGGCAGCATTAAAGATCGTGTTGCATTGAATATGATAGAAGAAGCAGAACGAAGAGGGGATTTAAGAAAAGGGATGACCATAGTGGAGCCGACATCAGGAAATACAGGGATCGGCTTATCACTGGTAGGAGTTAGAAAAGGATATCGCGTAATTATAGTAATGCCTGAGAATATGAGTGAAGAACGTAAAAAGATCATTCATGCATTAGGTGCTGAATTAGAACTCACTCCAGCCAAGTTAAGCATTGGTGGGGCTGTAAAGAAGGCAGAAGAACTGGTAGCAAATGATGAGAGTATGTATATGCCACAGCAATTTAAAAACCCAGATAATCCAGATATCCACTATAAACAGACAGGAAAAGAGCTGTATGAACAGTTAAATGGAAAAGTAGACGTATTTGTTTCGGGTCTTGGAAGCGGTGGAACATTGCAGGGAATAGGAAAATATCTAAAGGAAAAAAATCCGAACCTAAAGGTAGTTGCCGTAGAGCCAAAGAATGTATCTGCCCTATTAGGTGATGAGCCGGGATTACATAGCATTCAGGGCATTGGAGACGGATTTATTCCGGACATATTAGATACCTCATTAATTGATGATATTATAGAGGTGACAGATGAGGATGCAATCGAGACAACAAGGGAGTTAGCAGGGGTACAGGGACTTTTATGTGGTACGTCTTCAGGCGCCAATGTCTGGGCAGCAAAAGAGATTACTAAGAAATATGGCAAGGACATTGTTGTAGCCACTGTTCTTGCAGACCGTATGGAGCG
>JAUNRX010000163.1 GCA_030539495.1 bacterium
ATGATTATATTTTAGTGAAAGTGAATTTACACACAAATGTGGACTTGACTAAAAACTTCGCCTCTATACCCAATTTTCATTAATATCATGCTCGAAATTTTGCTTTTTGGGTACCAGCGCACTTTTTGTTCACTGTATACCCACACTTTCTGATTTTCCTGGGTATACAGTACGATTTTTGTATCTCTATACCCAAAACACAATAGCTTGCGGCTTTTTCTATGAGCTTTTGGGTATAGAGAGGTGAAATCTGTGCTCTATACCCAAAACTCTTACTGCGACAAAACAGAAACCAACTAAGGCAATGCCAGAGTCCCAGTTCTCCGCGTAACACAAAAAAAAAGAGCGATAGACTCCCTCTCAGGAATCTTATCGCTCTTTATGCATTATTTTATTTACTGCCGCTACCCTATTCTTTACACCAAGCTTGCTATAGATATTGATCATATGGGTCTTAACGGTTGCAAGGGAGATACATAGATGCTCGGCAATCTCCTTATTGGTACAGCCTTTCTTTAATTCCTCGACTACTTCTAGCTCCCGCTCTGTCAGATCATAAAGTCCTTTTCTGGATATACTTTTCTCTGCCTGTGGCTCTTCGGTGCTTTCCACAAAGTAAATCTGGTCTTGTGACAAACGCCCTTTTAGCTCTTCTTTGAATTTGGCCAACACTTGCTTGACCGTCTCTTTCTCAAACCAGAACGGATGTCTCATCTCTTCCCCATAAGCATAAGAGACTGCTTCCACAAAGGTGTCTAACAACTCCCTTACTCGGTCGGTCTGTTCCAACAGATATCGAACCTTTAGCAAGTCACCTTCTACGATCTTAGAGACATTCTGAGACTTTCTTGCCTTTGCAATCAGGGTCTCCATCTTCTCGAGTGCCACATCAAATTCACCTAATTCATATTTTATGCCGGCATATAACAAATCGGTCTCATTACTCTTTACAATGTCATCTGCCTTGTCATACTTGTCCACGAACTCTGCTGCCAGCTTTCTATGATTTCCTCGATAAATTGGATAACGAAGCAGGCGGGCACTAAAATAGATGTTCTGGTACATATCGTCCTTTCCAAGCTCAATAATAATCGACTCGGTTACGTCTTCCTTGCCCATAATATAAGAATACTCGGCAAAGGTATATAAATAGGCACTCTGCATATTGGTCATCGTCTGTTTAAAATATTGCTTTGAGTTGTCCAATGCTTCCTTTGCCTCAGCCATTTTCAGCTGGCGAATATAGACGCCCGCAATTCCAATGTAATAAGATGATCTTAGGGTCGGTACATACTCAAGAAACCGTTCCATCTTCCGGTATAAGGTGAGTGCCTCACGAAACGACCCATACTCTTCTAGGATCTGTGTCTTTTCCGCCAAGACAAATGCCTCAATATAATAATTTCCCTTTTTCTCATAAATCTGTTCTGCCAAGTCGAGATACTCCATAGCCTCAACTCTTTGATCCTGCATATATAAGAAATAGGCTTCCTTTATAAGAAGATAGGCCTTTGAAATATCATTGAACGGCATTTTCTTAATCTGATCTAATGGCACAATGGATACCCATTTATAATTCCAGTCCACGTCGAAAAATAAATCGACATGACGAAATGCCTGATAGGTCGGATCATTTTTAAAATGCTTCTTGATAAACTCATAGATCTCATTGCATTTTTTCTGTTCCAAGGTCGTATAATAGCAGAAAAAGTACTGATAGGCAAAATTCGCATTATACTGAATTTGCTCCATCGGCACCTTCATAATATAGTTAAAGGTTGCGGCGTTCTGAGGCATATTTAGAAGCTGCTCCATAATCTGCTTATAGGCATGGATCACAAATAGCTGATTAATGCTTTCTTCATCATCCCCAATCTCATGATAGACGGCTGCCGCCTTTGTCCGAAGTATTATCTCTTCCTGCTCATCCTCTCCTACCAAATGCACCAAGTAATCCTTTAGGATGGAATGATAACGATATTCCTGCTGCTCCTCATCTAACTCGATAACGAACATATTTCTCTCCAATACGGCCTGCATCATTTTCTCAAAGGAAAACTCCGGCACGTATTTATTGCAGATCTCCTTATTAAAGTATGCGAGCACTCCTGTCTTCCTTAAAAACTGCCTTACATCCTCCGGCAGATAGCGGAATACCTCATTGGATAAATAATCATAAATCACTTGCTCGTTGACATCGCGAGAGAGCGCTAACTTGCTTGATGCAATTGCCATCAGCTGAAGTCCTCCCACCCAGCCATTGCTGTTTGACACCAGGTCTTCGATTGCCTTGTCATCTTCCTGTAATCCAATCGTATGTACTAAAAATTCTTTTCCTTCTTCCGTGCTCATTCGAATTTGATCCTCTTCCAGCAATAGAAGATTTCCTTCCACCTGCAACAGCCCCAGATAAACAAGAGGCTTATTTCTTGTAAGAAGCACAAGATGAACCTGCTCCGGAAGATTTTCTATAAAATAATCAATGGTCTTAATTAGAAATGGATCCGTAAGATACCAGAAATCATCCCATACAAGTACCAATTCTTCCTCAAGATTTAGATTATTGATTACATTGGATAACAGCTCCCATAGAAAATCCTCCGGCATATTGCCGTCGAAACAGCTTAAGACACTTGGTACATCCAGTGTAAGCTCCTCTTTTAAGGATTCGATCACGTATTTCCAAAATACAAGAGATTGGTTCATGCTCTCATCGATTGCAAGCCACCGCACGTTTAGTTCCTTATGCTTTAACGCATAAAGCGAAAGAAGGGTAGTCTTTCCACTACCCGCTCCCGCTTTGATGACGGTCACTTTGCAATTACTGATATCTTCTAGCTTTTTAAGCAATCCATTTCGTTCGATATAACGCTTTCTTGGCTTTGGTACCTTCAGCTTTACGGAAAGCACCGGCATCTTATTTACATCCACATTTATTCACTCCTGCTATAGATATAGTCTTTCCTTGTCTTTATAATCGCAACTACAAGGAATACTGCTGCTATAAGTATAACATAAAATAATTCTAATTGTTTCGTGTTATTTACAATTCCTTTTTCCCAAGCATCGGCAAAGGAGAGCAGATCTTTCTGTGGAAGCACATGGACGATCTTATTAAACATGGACCCGCTCTTTGTCATAGAGTAAAAGCTTCCTGCTAAGACGGAAGTCAATACGACGGTTGCCGATGCAATCATATTGGATGTATCGGATACCTTAAAGAAGGAACATACACAAAGGGCAAATGCCATGGACAAGAAGGATAACACACCGATCAAGATGGCATACTGGACTAGACTAAATCCAATTGACACGCCTAACAGCTTTGCAACAACCATAGCTCCAAATGATGGTACGAAGATCAGTGCTCCGATAAACAATCCATGTCCCATCATATATTTACGAAATGGAATAGAGGAAACTAGAATTCTCTCTGCCACATGTTTTTCCTTATCTTCTGCATATAACCTTGCATAAAGTGCTCCTTGCATTAATAGAAACATCATCATATATCCGAAAATATTCGTTCCGATCTTTCTTTCTTCCTGCTGCTTTCCCTCACCAAATGCCTCTGGATTTTTAAGGGCCGTCAATAACTGTTCCTTATAGTCGTTGCTCTTTAATGTTTCAACATCAAAGCTTCCATCCTCTTTTGCTATAATTACGGCATCATACCGGTTTTCTACCAGTTTGGATTTTTCAGGAGCCTTGTCTAAATACGTGATGCTAAAATACTGGGAGTCGGATATCACATCAGTACTACCGACCACTGCCAGATTTGATTTTGCCACAACCTTATTGGTAAGCAGGATAGCTGCTGCAATGGACAAGATGGTCAGCCCCACTGCCACGCAAAGATACATCTTTTGCTGCATCAAACGATTCCAATCATTTTTTATTATACTTAACATATGCAATCCTCTTTTCTAAATGTGATATGACATACTGCGGTCATTACAACGATTACCGTTACAAGAATTCCTACACAAGGAAGAAACAGGCTGTTATTGTTGTCATAAATCATCTGGAAGCTGGCATCCATCACCCATTTCACTGGGGAAATCAAACTGATCTTTCTGACTACTTCCCCATAGCCATCCAAAGAAAATAACAATCCACCAAAAATTGCAATGATATTTACAATGATGCTTTGGATCTGGTTGGTCATCTGCTCTGTCTTAAAGATACAGCAAAGCATAACTCCAAGTGCATTGGCACAAAGCTCTAACAGCAAGAATAAAACAATCAGACGAGGAATGTTGCTTAGATGAATATGAAATACAACTACTAAAAATGCCAGGTCAAGTAAATGGAAGGCTGCATTAAATACGAAACTTGCAAGCATTTTCGATAAGTAAATATCCTTGACATTGCCAGGTGCGTAAATGATACGCATGTTAGGTTTCTTGACCCGCTCCTCCATAAAGGAATTGCTGGCTGTCATTCCGCCATTGATTGCCGCATAAATCATAAGCGTAATCCCATAAAAATCAAAGGAACTAAATCCGTCCCCGTAATTATCCCTGGTCAAAAATCCTAAGATGACAACCAATAAGACTGGAAATGCGGTGGCATAAAAGAGCCACATCGGATTGGTCACCAAATTCTTAAAATCCTCTTTCGTAATCAGCCATAGGTTTCTCATAATTTTCGCTCCTCCCTAATCCCTTAGACTCTTGCCCGTCAGCTTCAAGAACACATTTTCAAGGCTTGCGGTACGACAGAATAAATTCTTAATCTTGCTTTTGCTCTTAATGACTACCGAAATGATCTTATCTAAGTTCTCTACGTTTTTCATTGTCGTAATAACTAAGTTTTCGTCTTTCTTTTCTACCTTCTTCACACCCTCAACCCGGTAGAACTGGTCGGTATTAAGCTTTTCATCATTTTCTAATTCCAAGATAAATTGTCGTTCATCGAAAATATCCTCTTTCAGACTTTCGCTTGTTCCTTCTGCAATGATATTTCCGCTATCCATAATTAAGATCCTTGTAGAGATTTCCTCCACCTCTTCCATGTAGTGGGTCGTATATAAAATGGTCATTCCCTCGTCACGAAGTTCCTTGATTGCACTAAGGATATGATTTCTAGACTGTGGATCGATGCCTACGGTTGGCTCATCCATAATGACTAATTCCGGTTTATGAGCAATGGCGCAGGCAATGTTTAATCTACGTTTCATGCCTCCTGAAAACGTGCTTACCTTGTCATCCTTTCGATCATAGAGGGCAACAAACTCCAGTGCCTCCTCCGTTCTCTTTTTTAGTTCTTCGCCTTTTAATCCATAAAGGCTTGCAAAGAAATTCACATTCTTTTCGGCACTTAAATCCTCATATAATGCCAAGTCCTGAGGAACTACTCCTAATTTCTGCTTAAATTGATTTAAGCACTGCTTTACATCGACTCCATTATATTCAATCACTCCACTGTCGTAACCTAAAATCCCGCATAGGATATTGATCGTCGTACTCTTGCCAGCACCATTTGGACCAAGGAAACATAAGATCTCTCCTTCCCTTACTTCAAATGACAAATCCTTTACCACATGATGATCACCAAAACTCTTATTTAATCCTTCTACCTTTACGATATCCTTCATAACTTTCATCCCTTCTTCTTTTTGATACTGTTATCATACTTAAGTTTCGAAAAGTTGAAATCAACCGAAAGGTTGAAAGGCGCAAATCAACGGGGTTGATTTGCTTTGGATGAAATGGGATTTCATCCAAAGCTAGAGGCAACAAAAAAGAGCCTGCAGGCAGATTGCCTACAAGCTCTTTTTATAAAAACATTATGAAATTATCTTCCACAACATTGTTTGAATTTTTTACCGCTTCCGCATGGACATGGATCGTTACGTCCAACTTTTTTCTCTTTCACTACTGTGTTAGATTTTCTTTGTTCACGTAATAATTCACGTCTACGTTCTTTCGTTAAGATTGCATCCCAAGCTGGAATTTCGTATAACCATTCAGCTTTCGCTTCACACATATTGTAGTAAAGTTTTTCTGGATCGAATTCAAGACTTACAACTGTATCTTCTTCCATCTCTTCGATTGGATTTTCTTTTACTAAACTGTCGTTGATACCATCAAGGAAACCAGTCATAGTAAAGATTTCTAAATTATATTTTTCAGCTAACTCTTTTACAGTACCTGTAACTTTTTCAGTTGGGTTAGCTAATAATTGTTCATATACACCTTTTTCAAGGATAAAATAGTCTGTCCAGAACTTTTGTCCTGCTTGACTATTATTCATTTCTTCATTATATGCAACGTCTCTCCATTTAGTTAATAAACTCATAATGCACGTCCTTTCCTTTTTACAACTCTTCAAAGTATAGCATATCCGACGTGGATGTTGCAATACAAAATTCCTATAAATAGTTACAATTTTTAATAAATTTTATGAAATATTTCAAACTCATGTATAATTATCTTTAATCTGACCAATACTGTTATTAGTTTAATAAATGAGTTACAAAGTTTTGTAGGTTATTTATTAAATGTTACAAATCGCGTATGCTCTTATTATAATTGGATCCCCCCTCCAATTATATAGCAATGAACGAAAGAAAAATTAAATACTTATCCTCCCCTTTTTTAAGACCCTCGTTGCATCCCCAGCGAGGGTCTTTTCAT
>JAUNRX010000164.1 GCA_030539495.1 bacterium
AAAGGAGCTGCCACATTACGTAACAGCTCCTTTTTTCTATTCCTATATTTCTTTTATGATTTCAGCAACATGCTCTTGAATTTGCATGTCGGACATTCCGTTGGCTTTCATCTGACTAATAAATCTTCTAGTCATTGCTTTTGTGTCGCCTTCTATCTCATTACTGATTACGTCTTTTGCATGAGAAAATCCGTTTTCCACTGTTTTTCTCGCAAACTTAACCATACGTGCGCCTTTTTCTTTTCGTAAGAATTTCACTACCGTAATTACAAGTGCAAGTCCTGCGCCTACTATCACTAATAATGCTGCAATTCCGATTACCCATACAAATGTTGGAATTGTCCCTATTAAATATACAATTTGATCTACTAATTCATTCATCCTTATTTTCTCCATTTCTTATGCTTTTGTTCCTTGTCTGCCGGAGCAATGACACGCTCTACCAAATCAATCTTTGATTGCAGTGCATTCTCCATATCCTCTAGCAATGCTTCTGCCTTAAAGTTTTTTACCTTATGGATTAAATGGATGATACGATATACTATATATGCGATCCACAGTAAAATCCCAAATCCAACTGCCCACCAGAGTATTGAAGGAATTTGTCCAATCAAAGCAGCTACGCTTGACATGATTTGATTTACAGTCTCGACTATTTTCATGCTTTCTCTCCTGTAACCTTTACTATGTGGTCTAGATTACAGGAGAAAAATGAAAACTAGATGAAAATTAGCGAAAAATCAAATGAAACGTCGTTCCGGTACCTTCCTGTGATTCGACGTCGATTTGTATCTGAAGTAATCGACATAGCTCTTTTGCAATGGATAAGCCCAGTCCATTTCCGCTAAGATCCTTATTTCTTGATTGGTTTTCCGTATAGAAACGGTCAAAGATCTTTGCCTTTGTTTCTTCTGACATGCCAGGACCGGTATCTGTTATCTGCACATGAATACCTTCTTGCTGCTTTTGACACAGAATCGTCACCAAACCGCCTTCCGGTGTAAACTTAAAGGCATTGTCAAGCAAGATACGGATTAACTGAACGACCATAGCCTTGTCGGAATAAAGTATTACTGCCTCGTCACACACTACTTCTATTCGATGATTCTCCTTATAGATCCTCATCTCTTCCACCATATCATTTAACAGTTCAGACAGGTTGAATGTCTCGGCTTCCACAGCCTTCCCATTATCTAACTTGGCAAGAAACAATAGCTTTTGAATTAGCGTTGCCATATAGGAAGCTTCCTTTTGAATGGCATCTAAAGAAGTATCCAGTGCCTTTTCATCCTTCTTCCCCCAACGATTTAATAGATTCACATGTCCCGTAATCGCAGCAATTGGTGTCTTCAGTTCATGAGAAGCATCTGCCACAAACTGAGCCTGCTTCTGAAACGATAGCTCCAGCCCATCTGCCATATCGTTAAATGTCTTTGACAGCATATAGAGTTCATCCTTGGATGACGGCAACGGAATTCGTACCGATAAGTTATTTGAATTCATGCTTTTTGCTGTATTGCTAATGGCATCGATAGGACGTAACATTCGTTTAGCAAACCAATAGCCCAAAATTACAGAAATAATCATTCCGATCACATCGATGACCACAAGAATTAACAATAAGATTGCTAAAAATCGTCGTTCGCTGTAAAGATCTTTTACTAGATATAATTTGTATGGCGTTCCTTCCACTTCAAACTGAGTTTTTTCACTTAGATAATACTGCTCATCATCATCAAAGGACCATATTTCATCATATGTTGCTGCTTGTCGATACTCTTTTTCAAATCCTTGCGACTGAAATACTGTTAGTCCATTCTTTTCAACCATAATTCGAATATTTTGATCTTCTGCAATTTGAATTCTCTCCTTTAAATCCGCTTCTACAAATGTTTTGGATAGGATAGACTCTTTAATTGCCTCAATGTCATTTTTCGCCACGATATTCTGATATACATTGACACTATATAACACTCCCATACTTAGAAGAAATAAAGTAGCTGAAAATACGACTGTATAAAATAATGTAATTTTCTTTATCATTTATTTCCTTATCACGTAACCATACCCACGCACTGTGGATATCCTTTTATTTTCCTGGTCTCCCAGCTTCTTTCTTAGATGCTTGATCGTCACATCCACCACATTACTGTCACCAAAATAGTCAAAGTCCCATACCTTTTCTAATAGACGTTCCCGACTCATAACGATTCCTGCATTGACTAACAGTTGTTCTAACAGATCAAATTCCTTTTTCGACAACTCAATCAGTTTTTCATCACATGTAACCTCATGGGTATCCAGTTGCATAGTAATTCCTGCAGCCATCAAGGATTTGGATTTGACCGTCTGGCCACTTCTTGTGACTGCACGAATTCTGGCAAATAATTCTTCTATATCAAATGGCTTTGTCATATAATCATTGGCGCCACAGTCTAGTCCCGTCACCTTATCTTTAATGTCGCTTTTCGCTGTCAACATTATGATTGGCACTTGAGAAAATTCTCGTATTCTTCTGCAGACTTCCAGTCCATTAATAAATGGAATCATAAGATCTAGGATAATGACATCAAAGTTCTCCTCCTTCGCCATAGTAAGAGCAGTCATTCCGTCATCTGCAACAATGACCTGACATCCCTCATGTTCTAGCTCCATTTGGACAAATCCTGCTATCTGTTTCTCATCTTCTACAATTAGTACCTTATAATTCATTTTTGTCTATCACCTCTTATGTTAATAATTGTATTTCTGATATTGTAGTCTTATTATAGCGTAGTTTTATGAAAAGTAGATGAAAAAATATCAATAACTACTTTTTTATGGTGTCTTAGGAAAGGAATCGCTTAGGCAAAGGGCTCCCCATCCCGTAGATGGATTCGGTGTCTGCACCATTCCCGGCAGTTGTTTTGCACCCTTGATTAAATAAGCTTTCACTTTTTCCCCATAGAGATACGGATCATTTCCACGAACGATTCCCCATTCCATCATAAGGGCTGCAGCTCCTGAAACAAATGGCGTTGCCATGGATGTACCGCTTCTTGAGGCATACCCTCCATTAGGCGCTGCAGACATTATATTGACTCCAGGAGCTACCAAATCCGGTTTGACTACATTAAGGCCTCTTAAATACCCACGTCCGGAAAAATTCGCATAGCTTTTAGAGTAGGCATCATACGCTCCTACCGAAATCGCTCGGCTAGCTGTACTAGGTATGGTAAGCGTAAGCTCAGGGGTCGGCTTTAAAAACTTGGCATTAGAAACAAGGTTACTGCTTGTCGGCATCCAAAAGTCTACTACTCCATCAACTATCTTCTCCCCATAAAGCATAATTCGCCACTGCCCTACTCCTAGATATGACTGTTCTGGAATAAACTCCATGTAAATCTGTTGCGCCTGATTGCTTGGCCTCGGCTCTGCATAATACACAAGGATCTTTGTCGTATCCAGTACAAACTCCTGTTTATCTAACAATTTTTTTAACCGTCCGCTTCTTGCTCCGGACGGAGAAATGACTTCGATCGTGATATCGTCTACATAGTTCTTCCAGATCTGCATGCTAAAGGCGAGCTCTGTGGTAGGCACGGCAAATGCAATCGTGAATTCCGCACCCTGTTTGACTGTTGCACGGGTATGCCTGCCTGATGCACCTTCATTTCCGGTTCCTATGGCAAATACCATCTTCCATTGATTGCTTACCTGGTCAATATATTGTTCTAGCAGGCTGTTTCCGTCATGGGAACCATAATTATTGCCAAAACTCAGATTTATAACCAATGGTTTTAATAGCTTTATGGCTGTTCGCACACAATAGTCAATTCCCTGTATTAGCTCAGTTGTCTTCGGGATAAACTGATTGCTGGAAGATCCAAGCTTCACAATAAGCATATCACTTTGCGGAGCAACTCCTCGATAGGCTCCTTTACTAGCTCTTCCATTTCCACATGCAATCCCTGCCACATGAGTCCCATGTCCGGTAGTATCAATACTTTCTACTTTTCTGAGGCCTGTTACCAAATCTTTCGTCTTAATCGCCTCATTGATTGCTGCTTGATCATACACCGTACCAATTTGGTAGCCCGTCGGTGGCTTTCCCGGTATGGTCTGATCCCATAATTCGAGAATTCTCGTAGTGCCATCTTCATTTAGAAAATCCGGATGAGTAAAATCAATTCCGGAGTCTATTATTGCCACAATAACACCTTTCCCATAGAGGCCTGTATTCCCAAGCTGTACTGCCTCCATACAGGAATTGATCCGTCCAAATGTAGATGCAAAGATCAGTGGAAATGGCTTTTCTACATATTCAATCTCCGGATATGCAGACAGGGCACTGACCTTACTCTCTGGAACTATCATAATGGCATAGTTATTTAGCAGCTTTACTACCGGAACCGATAGTTTCGATGCAACAGCATCTATATCTCCTCCATATTTTATTAGTAATTCCCATGACTCCTCCTCTGAATCATATCCATCTTCCAATCCAAAGGACTTCTCTCGAACCTCTTGACTAGTCTGTAAGGCCAAATTTAATGCATTATCTAACTTTCCACTGTTCATACTATGACTTCCTAAGAAATTATACTGCATTTTATGACTTATAAATGTTGCCTGATACACTTATACTAGCACTTTACATATAATAAAGTGATATTCTAAAGCGGGGTCAAGGAAAAATGAATTGCGAAGATAAAATTTATTCCAACGAATATATTGAGATTATTACAGAATTCGAACTTACAAAGGAATCTAGTTTGATTTTTGGACCTGATTACTGCTATCAGCCAATTTCCGAATGTTTTGGCTTTGCAACTGTCCATAACTATGTACAAAACTATTATAATTTCAGCCGTTATGGATATTCGTATATTCCTAAAGTATACTCGATTTTACAAGAAGACCTGGCATTTGACACCTTTAATCTGTCACAGTCCGGAATTTATAATCTGCAACAGCCTCCCTCCAATCTTACCGGGCAAGGCGTGGTCATCGGATTTATAGACACCGGCATTGATTATACCAATCCTGTCTTTCAAACCAATGAAGGGTCTACTCGAATACTTGGTATCTGGGATCAGACGCTTCCAGGCGGTACTCATCCGGAAGGCATTTCCTACGGAACCGAATTCAAAGAGGCAGAAATTAATGATGCACTAAAATCCGACAATCCTCTTTCCATGGTTCCAACTAAAGACGAAAATGGACACGGTACAGCAATTGCAAGCGTTGCCTGTGGCAGCCGTTTAGATGGCGGCACACAGTTTCTAGGAGCAGCACCTGATAGCCGAATTGCTGTGGTAAAACTGAAACCGGCAAAAAAATACTTACGGGACTATTACCTTGTCCCAGATGATGCCGTCTGCTTTCAAGAAAGCGATATTCTGGCCGGCTTACGTTACTTAAATTCCTTTGCTATTTCTTTAAGCCGTCCTTTGGTAATCTGCCTTGCCCTTGGTACCAATCTGGGTGGTCATACCGGCGATTCCAAACTAGCCGATATGCTTACAAGGATTGCTGAGAAAAAAAGTCGTGCTGTTGTAGTGGGAGGAGGAAATGAAGGGTTAGCCGCACATCATTATAAAGGTTCATTATCCAGTGTGAAGCCTGAAGACTTAGTAGAGATAAACGTATCGGCTCCAAATGAAGGGTTTGTAGTCGAGTTTTGGGGACAAAACCCTTATCTATTTACAGTAACGGTTCGTTCTCCAAGAGGCGAAGTCTCTCCGCCAGCCTCCTTACGTTCGGAGGAACGGCAGATTTTCGATCTCGTATTGGAAAAGAGTAAGATTGAATTCGATGCTCTGACCATCGAACAGAATACAGGCCGGCTTTTAATTGTAATTCGTATCGTAAACCCTTCTGCGGGAGTCTGGCAAGTATCTGTTAAGAATACTTCCAATACTGTGGGTGGAGAGTTTGATATGTTTCTTCCAATTACAGAATTTCTATCCCATGATGTGACGTTTCTTTCTCCGTCACCAGCCTCGACTATTACTAATCCGGGCTATTCCTCACCATCTATGACCGTGGTCGCTTATGATGCAACTACAAAAAGCGTTAGTCCGACCGCTGGAAAAGGCTATAATCTAAATGGTGGAATCAAGCCAGATCTAGTCGTTCCAGGAATTAACATTCCAACGATTCTTGGCAGGAGATCGGGGTCTAGCTTTGCTGCTGCCATTGCCGCAGGCGGTATTGCACAACTGTTGCAATGGGGAGTAATCAATAAACATGATATTCTAATGGATTCGGGGGATATTGTAAATTATATGATTCGTGGTGCAACCAGACAGCCGGATCTAACCTTTCCTAATTCCACTTGGGGCTATGGAATTATGAACTTAGAACAAGTATTTACCTACCTTGCCAGCGTCACATAAGCAATAGAGTTGGTTCAATAAGAATGCTCTTTTTATCAAGCTGGAGATATCATTAAAAATCTATGCTATATCTCCGGCTTGTTCCGTATAAATTCATACCTCTCTCCTTACACTAGTAAGATAAACAAAATGGAGGTAATTAAATGAAAGCAATTGTATATGAAGGTCGAAACAATGTATCTGTCAAAGATGTTGAAGATCCTAAGATTGAGAAATCGGATGATATTGTCGTACG
>JAUNRX010000037.1:0-8152 GCA_030539495.1 bacterium
GCTACTGGTAAAAACCATAGTGCGACTCACCTTTTACAAAAAGCACTTCGTCTTGTTCTTGGAACACATGTTGAACAAGCTGGTTCCTATGTAACAAAAGACCGTCTTCGTTTTGACTTCACTCATTTCTCTGCTTTAACAAAAGAAGAGTTAGCTAAAGTTGAAGCAATCGTTAACGAAGAAATTGCGAAAGGTCTTACTGTTGAAACTAAGGTTATGACAATTGACGAAGCTAAGAAAACTGGCGCAATGGCTTTATTTGGTGAAAAATACGGCGATACAGTTCGTGTTGTTCAAATGGGCGACTTCTCTACAGAACTTTGCGGTGGTACTCACGTTGCAAACACAAATACAATTACTGCATTCAAGATTGTTTCTGAAACTGGTGTAGCTGCTGGTGTAAGAAGAATTGAAGCATTAACAAGTAATGGTGTTTTTGAATATTATAAAGAAATTGAAAATGAATTACACGAAGCAGCAAAAGCTGCAAAAGCAGAGCCTGCAATGATCGTTAAGAGAATTGAAGCTATGCATGATGAAATTAAGGCGTTACAAGCTGAAAATGAAAAGCTTAAAAATAAATTAGCAAAAGATGCTCTTGGCGATGTAATGAACCAAGTAGTTGAAGTTAAGGGTGTCAAATTACTTGCTGCGAAAGCACCAGGCGTAGACATGAATGGTTTACGTGGTCTAGGAGATCAATTAAAAGATAAACTAGGAGACGGTGTAATCGTCTTAGCATCTGATTTAGATGGTAAAGTAAGCTTAATTGCTATGGCTACTGATGCTGCAATGGCAAAAGGAGCACATGCAGGTAATTTAATTAAGGGTATTGCTGGATTAGTTGGCGGCGGCGGTGGCGGTCGTCCAAACATGGCGCAAGCCGGTGGTAAAAACCCAGCTGGTATTGATGACGCATTAAACAAAGTAGTAGAAGTTTTAGAAGGCCAATTACAATAATTTTTTACCGTTTTTTTACTATTTTAAGCCGATCGACTTACACACACACAAGAAAATCTTAAATTTAGTAAAAAACTCGAAAAAATCATTAAAAAAGTAGTTGACGTATTAGAAATTTATGCTATAATCATAATAGTGCTATTAAAAATACCCAAACAGTTGTAAGGCACAATACACAACTGGAGGGAGGTTAGGTGTGAGACTATGTCAAATGTAATCGTAAAAGAAAACGAAACTTTAGATAGCGCTCTACGCAGATTCAAAAGAAACTGTGCTAAAGCTGGTATCCAACAAGAAATTCGTAAAAGAGAACATTATGAAAAGCCAAGCGTAAAGCGTAAAAAGAAATCTGAGGCTGCTAGAAAACGTAAATTTAAATAGTATTTTTGTGCAGTTAATATTCCCTCGGTCTTAGGACCGGGGGTTTTTTGCTTTTGTAGCAAAAATAAAAAAGAACTTATAATAATTACATAGCGTTCTTATGTGGACTGATATTCAATGAGAAGTGTCATAGAAGGCACAATAAGGGAGCAAAATGTGAGGAAGGGTATATTTGAGGCGACGAGTAACTTAAGCTGCTTAAAAGTCCATTATGTGCTTCTAAATATTAAAAATAATAGTTGGTACATAAATTGGGGTATAAATAAGTTGCAAGAAGTTCTTATGAAGTAGAGAAACATCATAAGAACTTCTTGAGATATGATAGTATAACTTTTTTGAGGTTTTCATATATTGAAATAGTATCACATAGGAGGTACCTATATGAGTCGAAGACTAAAATCTTCCCATAAAAAATATAAGAAAACCCAAGGAAAGAAAATATATAAGCAATTTGAAGATAGAGAGAAGCAGGAGAAGGAACGGGAAAAGCGTTCCTTGACGGAGTCGATATCGAGCTCACTAGACCTTCCTGCAGATATAATTGCGAGTGCGCCCATTTTAACGGCCACAGGAAAGACACATATTACACTGGAAAACTATAAGAGCATTCTCGAATACAATGGGAATTTGATTCGTGTACAAACAAAAAGTTGTAGAATCAGTATTGAAGGGAAACGACTGAACATAGACTATTTTACAAATGAAGAAATGCGAATCTCAGGCCTTATTGAGTTGATCCGATATAACTAGTTGGAGGTGTAATATGTGCTTAAAAGGATAATTATTTGGTTAAGAGGATATTTAGTTTGTGTCATAAAGGGATACTCTCCGGAACGGTTTTTAAACCTATGCAGCAACCATCAGATTACAATCTGGAAGCTGAAGAAGGTAGAGGGTGGATATCAGTTTCAAGTGTTGCTTCATGATTATTATAAGTTACGTCCAATCGTCAGAAAGACGAAGACCATGCCGTATGTAACACAACGGTTTGGACTGCCATTTTATATACATAGATATAAAAAACGAAAAATATTTTTTGTGGGTGTCCTTTTAGCCATAGCCATTGTGTACTATATGAGCTTGTTTATCTGGGATATCGAGGTGAGCGGCCAGTATAGCCATACGGAAGAGGCTATCGTTAAATTCTTAGACAGTAAGGGCGTATATGCCGGTGTGAAGAAGGGGACATTGAATTGTCAGGAGATAGAGGAGACGATTCGTAAGAGGTATTCGGATATTGGCTGGGTATCTGCGGAGATACGTGGAACCAGGCTGCTTCTAGAACTTACAGAGACCAATATGCCAAAGCCATATGAGAAGCAGACAGAACCATGTCATATTGTGGCTGATAAGGATTGCGTCGTGGATAAGATTGTGACAAGAAAAGGGACCCCGATGGTAAGGGAGGGCCAAGTTGTCAAAAAAGGCGATATCTTGGTATCCGGAGTGATTGAACTGCATGGAGATGATCAGACGATCATTAAGAAGGAAGCAGTGGTGGCAGATGC
Organism: bacterium; assembly: GCA_030539495.1. Taxonomy (GTDB): domain Bacteria; phylum Bacillota; class Clostridia; order Lachnospirales; family Lachnospiraceae; genus KM106-2. The sequence continues at coordinate 2,850 of JAUNRX010000037.1, forward strand.
AGATGTTACGGTTAAGACCTATTATCAGTATAAGAGTGAATTCAATCTGGACTATATAGATAAGGTATATACCGACCAATCCATGAAATATTATAGCTTTACTGCATTCGGCAAGGAGTTTTATCTGTGTAATCCGCTTAAGAATTATAATGAATATGAAAAATGTGATAAAATCGTAGATGAGTCAACATTAAAGTTGAATACCAACTTTTATTTGCCATTTAGCGTTAGCAGCATCGAAAATAAGGAGTATGAGCTGGTTCCTAAGACATATACAGGGGATGAGGCAATTGCTAAGGCTACGAGCGATTTGGAGCTTTATATCAAACGTCTGACGGCAGAGGATGTAGTAATCCTAGATAACCAGGTAGTGACTACGTTAACTGAGGATCGAAAATGCGTGTCGGAAGGGAAGCTGATTGTGTTAGAACCTGCCCATGATACGAAGAAGGTAACCGAGGAGGAATCCTATATGGAGCCAACGCCGGAACCAAAAGAAAATGAGAACTAGTATGGAAATAAATGGTTGATATTCGTGAGATGTCACGTTATAATTAAACTTATATCTTAGTCTGTATTTATATGGGAAGATATAAGTTTTTTTAATTTATGCGAACAACAAGCCAAAGTGATGCTAGCATTACCTTGGCGACTGTCGGGATAACGAGAGAAACTCGCAGAGCGTATTTCTTCTCGTTGATGTGAACAAAGAGTGGAGAGAGAGTTTAATATACTGGAGGAATCATTTGGATGAGGAAGAGTATGGAAGATACAAAGAAAGAGTTTGAAAAAAGTTTTGCAGAGGGACACTTATATAACAGGCAGACGCAGGATGAGAGACACCAAAAGATGCTTTTAGACAGTTTACATATTTTTGGAGCTTCCAGAGTGCTTGATCTGGGTACGGGGACAGGCTATCTTGCATTTCCAATTGCGAAGATCCATAAGGATTGTTTGGTCACAGGCCTTGATATCGTGGACGAGACATTACAACGCAATAAGGAAATCGCAAAGAAAGAAAAGCTTGAGAATATTGAGTTTGTTACATATGATGGAATCAATATTCCATTTGAAAATAATAGCTTTGATGCAGTAATTACAAGATACTGCCTTCATCATTTTGTGGAGATGCAGGATATGTTTCATGAAATTTATCGTATTTTAAAGCCAGGCGGACAGCTGCTTCTTGCAGACCCAACGCCAAATGTACTAGACAAGGATCGTTTTGTCGATAAGTACATGCAGTTAAAGAAAGACGGACATGTGAAGTTCTATACCAAGGACGAGCTTGTGCATATGGCGAATTTGGCAGGGCTTGTTTACGAGACATCAGCATTGACAAAGATTCGTTTTCCTAGAGTGTATACACCGGAAGTGGAACAGCTTTTGAATACTACGGATCCGTCCGTGAAAGACTTATATAAGATTGAAGTAAAGGGGAAGGAAGTCTTTATTACAGAAGATGTATTAAATCTGTCATTTTTTAAGGGTTAGGTCCTTTTCATACGTGAAAGCGTCTTCGACTTGAAACGTTAATAAACCGGCAGACAGGAGTGTCGAAGAGATGTTGTAAGCCTTGAATTCCCTACTATTTCGTGATAATATAAAAAGTATAAGATATTACTAAAACTTCGACCATGGAGGATAAATAATTCTAATGAGTATTGTAGAAACGATTATAGATATACCAAGTGAACACCAAAAAAATGTATTTGGAAATTTAGATGCGTATAGTAAAATTATCGAACGTACCTTACACGTAACGATTATTACCAGGGATGGTGGTATTAAAGTAATTGGAAATGGTGATAATGTGACAAAGGCAAAGAGTGTGTTTGTCCAGCTCCTTAAATTATCCAATAGGGGTAATGAGATTACGGAGCAGAATGTTAATTACGCATTATCTTTATGTATGGAACATAACGAGGGAGCAATCGTTGAGATTGATTCTGATTTAATTTGTCATACAATTTCGGGAAAGCCAATCAAGCCTAAGACATTAGGACAGAAAGACTATGTAGATCAAATTCGTAAGAAGATGATCGTATTTGGCGTTGGACCTGCAGGTACAGGAAAGACTTATCTTGCAATGGCCATGGCGATTACCGCATTTAAGAAAGATGAAGTTAACAAGATTATCCTCACAAGACCTGCAATTGAAGCAGGCGAAAAACTAGGTTTCCTGCCTGGAGACTTACAAAGCAAAGTAGATCCTTATTTAAGACCACTTTATGATGCACTATATCAGATCATGGGACCTGACAGTTTTGTTAAAAATACAGAAAAGGGATTGATTGAAGTAGCACCTCTGGCTTATATGAGAGGACGTACGCTTGATAATGCCTTTATTATTTTAGATGAAGCTCAGAATACCACACCAGCGCAGATGAAGATGTTCTTAACACGTATCGGATTTGGTTCCAAAGTAATCATTACCGGTGACCTATCTCAAAAGGATTTACCACGCGGAACGCAGTCTGGTTTGGAACAAGCAGTCCGAGTGTTATCAAAAGTGGATGATATTGGATTTAGCTACCTTACAAATCAGGACGTTGTAAGACATCCATTGGTACAAAAAATAGTAAAAGCTTACGATGCATATGAGCATAAACAAGATGCTTACAAACACAAAAAGACATCAGGGAAAACGAAAAAATTAGACAAGTAGAGGTAAGAAGACAGATGACAATTCACATCGAATACGAGGCTGAAGAAAAATTAGGATTTGATTACGAGGCGATTATTACAAAGGTAATCAATGAAGCGATGGACTACGAGGAATGTCCGTATGAATCAGAAGTTGAAGTGGTAATTACGGATAACGAACGAATCCACGAGGTAAATAAAGAGTTTAGAGAGATTGACCGTCCAACCGATGTGTTATCTTTTCCGATGGTAGAGTATGATGCACCAGGAGACTTTAGCATACTTGAAGAGTGCGATGAGTGTTTTAATCCGGAAACAGGAGAACTTTTACTTGGTGATATTATGATTTCTGTTGACAAAGTAAAAGAGCAGGCTGCTAGCTATGGTCATAGTGAGGAACGTGAACTAGGATTTTTAGTAGCACACAGTATGTTGCATTTATTTGGTTATGACCATATGGAAGATGATGAAAGAGAAGTAATGGAGAAAAAGCAGGAAGAAATTCTTAAGAATATAGCAATAGTCCGAGAATAAAATTTAATTTATGAAAGGATATAGACTATGAGAAAGATTTTTGCGATTGCTTTATTGACAATCCTTACAGTGTCATTTGCCGGATGTTCGAATAAGGATGACGAAAAGGAAAAAGTGATAACCAAGGTTACGGAGACTCCAGTTGCTACGGTTGCCCCTACTGAGGCACCGGATACTACCCATGATGGAATGGAACGAAGTAAGCTAACCAATGAATGGATTGCAGCAGACAAGGCAAATGCCAGACCTTATGCCATTATGTTAAGCAATATTAAAGCAGCAAGTCCACAAAGCGGAATTTCTCAAGCAAGTATTCTTTATGAATGTTTAGTAGAAGGCGGAATTACAAGAATGATGGGCATCTTTGAAGATTTTGATGCCGAACGTATTGGCTCTGTCAGAAGTGCTAGACACTATTATGTTAGTTTAGCAGATGAATATGATGCAATTATTTGTCATTATGGACAATCAAAATATACAGAAGCTAAGTTAGATGAGCTGGGAGTAGATAACCTAAGCGGGCTCACTAGCATTGGAACCACCGTATTTTATCGCGATAAGAACATCAAGTCCCCACATAATGCATTTGCAAGTTACGATGGCATTATGAAAGGAACGAAGAAATTAGACTATCGCACCGAGTATCGTAAGAACCTGGATTCTCATTATAAGTTCTATGAGGAGGACACAGTTCCTGAGTCTTCCATTAATGCGGACAAGGTGACGCTTCAGTTCTCTAAGAGTTATTCTCCTGAGTTTGTATATGATACTAAGACAACGTTATATGCAAGAAGCCAATTTGGGGAGCCCCATGTGGATGCTACAACCGGAGAACAGCTGACTTTTAAGAATTTGATCATCCAGTTTGTAAAAGAGTCAACCATGGATAGCGTAGGACGACAGGATATGGAGCTTAGCGATGCAAAAGGAACTGGTTATTATGTCTCTGATGGAAAAGCAATAAAGATTACATGGAAAAAGAATGAGAAAGACAAGACCATGTCTTATTACAATGAGGCTGGAGAGCAGCTTACGGTGAATACCGGTAAGACTTATATCGCTTTATTCCCAGACAATAAGACAGATCAAGTAACCTTTCAATAAGTTTATAATTTCATAATGAAGTGCAAGTGGAAAGAATGCGCACAACATCGAACAATTTTTGATATCCCTGTATAAAATGGTAATTATAGGGCATACTCCCTACAAAGGAGTGGTAATATGAAAAATCGTGTATACTGGTGTTGTTGTGCATTCTTTTCACTTGTTGTCGTTTTTTCTGCTGTTTACTATGCTAGTTTTCGAAACACAATCAACAAGAATAACGCAAATACATCTGAGAATGCAAAGGCCATCTCCTCTAAAAATGAGGATGCTGTTAGTGTAGATGGCCATTCCTCAATCCGCATTTCTCAGGATACAAAGTATATTGAAGAGAGTTATGATATGGCGGATGCCATATATTCTGATAAAACAGTAACGCTGCCAAAGGAGTATATTGGTTTAAATCGAGCTGAGTTAGAGCAGAAGCTGACTGATTACACTAAGTCATTAACGGAAGAGGAGACGAAGAAGGGACTTTTATATGTAACCTTGGTTTCTTTCTCGGATGAAACGGTCACGATACGCAAAGTATATGACAACAAGACACACTATAAGTACTATATCACCGTAAAGAATGGTATGATTGTCGTATACTCCAACGATAAGAAGACAATCGTTGAGGAAACTGAAATTAACTATAACAACCTCCTGGCTAGCCAAAAGCAAGAAGTTAGCCAAGGAGTCTATATTGATAATCTTGAGCAGCTTTATAGCACATTGGAAAGCTACTCAAGCTAGCCATAAGCATCCTAATTGCTTAAAATCCTAAAAGTAGGAGAAGCCCTGATGAACGGTTTTCGTTTGTTGGGGCTTTTTCTTTTTTTGTGTGATGGGATGTGAGATGTGTTTTTTTGTGTGTGGTGGGCGTGTGTTTTTTGTGTTTGTGATGCAAGAGGTGTTTTTGTGGGGATGTGTTGGATTTTGGCTTGTTGAGGTGATCTTTTCTGCATTGTATCTAGCCTTGAGGAAGCTTGGGTATAGAGAGAATTTTAGCTAAAAAAATACCCAAAATAGACTAT
>JAUNRX010000037.1:8252-21790 GCA_030539495.1 bacterium
TTTTTGTATGTTCATAGAAATAACAGAAGATCGAAGCTTACAGTGCTCTAACCCTTTTCATATCATCCCATGGAAATTGTAGGGTATATTGTGATGAAAGATGAATAAAATTATTATATAGCAAAAATACGGAGTTTTATAAGTGTAGGAGCATATTACGATAGAAAAATCTATGGTGTATGCTTTTTTTACATTGAAAGGCACCCTTAGAGGGAAGCAAACAATGATATTGTAAGGAACGTGTAATTCAGAAAAGAGAGTACCGGAGTATGACAGAGCTGATGTCCTTCTTCGTAAATAGTAGATGGCCGATGGAAGGGTACGGCCCAATCTGTAATCTAAATGATCTTATTATGGAGATTCAAAAGGAAGTATCCGCATATTTGCAGGACTATGCCTATTTGGTCTAAAGAGAACGGGCAACTTGATAACGCAGTAGAGACGTTGCAGAAGGGATTTTATAAGGCGAAAGATGCACAGGTTTATGATTGGTTATTGAAGTATCAGAAGCTACAAAAGGAGCAGTCAGATATGGTGCAGCCAACGCCTAAACAAACACAACGGCCTACCGTGAAACCTACCATAAAGCCTGTGAGAAACGAAAATGTACAGGCACACAAAGCATATCTTACCATGTTGAAAGACAGGATTATGAGACAATGAAGCGCGTAGCCAAATCCAATCATTTAGCCATTTATAAAATAAGCAGGATTGATAAGACAGGTGTAGGCCTTGGAAGTAACGTACAGTCTGATTATCAGCTTTATGCATGTTTCTTGGATGTAAATAATGATCAGGTGGATGAACTGTTATTTGGTCTGACTGAGATAACGGATTGGTATACAAGTGACATTGTGATCTTTCAATATAAGGATGGAAAGATCCAGGAATTAGACGAGTTTATATCAGGCTTTCCTATCTATACAGAGGAGTTTATAGAGCAATTTAAACATGATCGGTATCCTTCCCCAAGATTTACTGCATTGGGTGTAAGGCAGAACAGCGTGGAAATCATGTATAGCTGTGGATATTATGGAGACGCAGGGGATATGTATTATGATGTTGACGGTGAAGATACCTCTAAAGATGAATTTGAAGCTTACTATAGGCGAGTCTTTGTAAGGCAGGACAAAGGGAAACGAGTGAAATTTGATTTCTTATACGACTTTATTAGAAAGTAAGACAAGTAGTATAAAGGAGCCGATAACTATTGAATAGGGAAGAGAATAAAAAGAGAGTTCTAATTATTGTGCTGATCATCATACTAATCGTGGTTTTTGTAGTAGTAGCAATTATCTGGAGAAAGAAAAAGAAGAAGTCTGACTTTGATACACAGATGACTTTAGGCGAACAGTATCTTGTAGCTAGGGAGTATAGTCAGGCCATTACTGCATTGGAGAAAGCATTAAAAGAGAAAGATACCGATGCTGATCTTTATCTTAAACTGGCAGAGGCATATAAAGGTGATGAACATCTTGAACAGGCAATCGAGGTATTGGAAAAGGGATATGGAATTACAAAGGATGAGCGGCTATATCATGAGAGAGAAGCTATTACTAATCTGTTAGAACGTAGTAATAAGACAAGAAAAGTGGAGCCAGCTACGACCAAGCAGCCGAAGATAACGAAAAATGATATTGCCCATAACGCGTATCTTTTAATGGTGAAGGAGCAGTCTTATCCGGAGCTTAAAAGCAAGCTGGAAATGGACATTGGACTTCCTTATGTGAAATTTAAAGAAAATGTGATTATGGACGATTTTAATGACCAGCATAAGCTAAATATGCTGTGTTTAGACATTGATGGTGATGGCATAGATGAATTCCTGCTTGAAGTATGCAATGTGTACAAATCCCAGTCCTTGATTTGTATTTATAATTATCAGAAAGATAAGGTGGGCTATGTAGACGCATTTTCAGCATATCCGGAGCCGGACCACTTATTCGAAAAGCCATTTGATCTGGTAGGTGAGGACACGCCAATCTTATGGTTTAACAAAGACTTAAAGACCCTCTATGCGGTCAGTTTTTATGATATATCGGAAACGGATAAGCATGAAGAGTTTTGTGCAGCAGAGTATCAGAAGAATACGCTTACAACAAGATATATTGTTTATGATGAGACTGGGGATAGTAAAGCAGCCGTTACGAAAAATAAACTATATCAAATTGGAGAAGAATTTCAGGAGCTTGTAAGTGAAAAAGAATATATAACATATCGTGATAAGTATTTTTCGTCATTAGGCGAAGTGGTCAAATTTGAATCCTATCATGATTTTATAAGAAAATATGGTATGTAGAACATACTTTGTTGCTTGACAGTGACAACGTGGTTTGTTAGTATTAGGACAACAATTTAAGACATTATTTGCATATTGCAGTCTTAGAAAGTACGAAAGAAAAAATGAAAGGAACGGTAGTTTCAAGAAGTAATAGGAAACTACAAATCACAGCATATGAAAACAAAAGAAAGAGAAACGTTTAACAGCAAAATTGGCTTTGTCCTTGCATGTGTCGGCTCTGCAGTCGGCATGGGAAACATCTGGCTCTTTCCCTATCGTGTTGGTCAGTATGGTGGAGCTGCGTTCTTAATTCCATATTTATTATTTATCGTAGTAATCGGTGTAGCAGGTGTCAGCGGGGAAATGGCATTTGGCAGGGCAATGAATGCCGGACCAATCGGCGCATTTAAAAAGGCAACCGAACGACGAGGAAGCAAGATTGGAGAAGCCATTGGCATGATTCCAACCATTGGTTCCTTAGCGTTAGCCATCGGATATTCAGTAGTAGTTGGATGGATTATCAAGTTCTTAGTTGGTTCCATTGAAGGAGAAACATTACAAAGTGATGCATCGTCTTATTTTGGAAGTATTTGCGGAGACTTTGGAAGTCTTCCATGGCATATGATCGGACTTACTATTGTATTTATTCTGATGATATTTGGTATTGCAAATGGAATTGAGAAGATTAATAAGGTAGTAATGCCATTATTCTTCTTATTATTCTTAGTGCTTGCAGTCAGAGTTGCATTTTTAGACAATGCATCCAGCGGCTATGCCTATTTATTAAAGCCTGATTTTAGCAAGCTTCTTAGTGTGAAGACTTGGGTCTATGCACTTGGACAAGCGTTCTTCTCCTTATCCTTAGCAGGTTCTGGGACTCTTGTTTACGGAAGTTATTTAAAGAAATCAGAAAACGTAATTACTTGTGCCAGAAATGTAGCAATTTTCGATACCATTGCAGCCATGCTTGCAGCCTTTGTAATTATTCCATCGGTATTTGCATTTGGACTTGATCCGGCAGCAGGACCTGCCTTAATGTTTATTACAATGCCAAAGGTGTTCTCCCTTATGCCAATGGGAAGATTGTTTATGATCTTATTCTTTATTGCAGTCTTGTTTGCAGCCATTACGTCCTTAATCAATTTATTTGAGGCACCAGTGGAAGCAATTCAGACTAAATTCAATCTTTCTCGAACAGTTTCGGTATGCATTATCGCTGTGATTGCCATCGCGGTTGGTGTACTGATTGAAAATGGAGATACAGTAAGCAATTGGATGGACGTGGTTTCTATTTATATTATCCCATTAGGAGCACTTCTTTCAGCAATTATGTTCTTCTGGATATGTGGAGATGGTTTTGCCAGAAAGCATGTGCAGATGGGGATTGAAAAGGAACTTGGAAAATGGTTTGAGCCATTGACGAAGTACGTGTTTGTTGGCCTTACGGCTATAGTATATATACTTGGTATCTTCTATGGGGGAATTGGCTGATCTGATAGGTCGGATGCTTATACATTCCTCATAACTTGACAGCATATATACGCTTTGTTACTATTGTTAGCAGCAATAGTAATATTACATATGAAGGATCTGAGAATATGAAAAGTAAAAAATGGGCGATTTCTTTGTTGGTGTTGGCTCAAATCGGATTGCTGACAGGGTGCTTGTCTAATGATCATTCTTTGGATGCATTGGACAATGGGACACTGGCAAGTAAACCACCGGTGACGGTAGCTCCGGTGACTACAGCACCTGCTGCAACAGCTTCGGCTAAGCCTAGTGAAATTCCTGCTTCTGGTGAAGATGTATTTGCTAAATATCGAACAAAGTTATTTGGTACGTGGGAAAATAGGAAATCAAAGGATACCTACACATTTGATGCATTAGACGGCTATTCCTTTGCAGGAAAAGATAGTACCCAGGTAGGAACCTATTCTTTTTCCACGGATTCAACTAAAACCATGGTGATCCTTTGCCTTGCAGGAAATCAAGAAATCGTAAATCACTATTTTAAACTCTCTTTTGACAATGATGCACAGATTAGTGTGATCAATGGCGATGGAGAAAAAGAAACCTGGATTAGAAAGTAGCCCTAAAAAACAGAATAGAAAAACTGCTTGAAAAGTACCCTGAAAGGTGATGCATGATGCAATGCCTTTTTGGGTGCTTTTTTAGATTATGGAGTGGAACGTGTAGCGGTTTTGGGTAGAGAGTTGGAAAAGCAGACTCATTATAGCCAAAGTTGTAATTTAAAGAATGAGGTGGCATGTTGAAGAAAGTTGTCAATGGTAGGACTCTAATAGTTATTGCAATCCTGATTATAGTAATACTCTTTGGGGGAGTGGGCACATTCGTAGTGGAAAATGCCAAGACAAGGCGTGAGGTGTCGAAGCAGCTATCCTTAGGTGACAATTTCTTAGAGGAGCTTAACTATGAGCAAGCAATCCTTGCATATAAAAAGGCAATTACAATTGACGATAAGAGTGTAGAGACGTATAAAAAGCTAGCGGTAGCATATAAGGCAAATGAAGAGATAGAGAAGGCGATGGATACTCTTAGAAAAGGATATAACGAGACCAACGAGAAAAGTTTAAAAGATTTACTCGCTGTCTATGAAGAAATTCAGGAGCATGAGAAACAATTGTAAGGAGAAATAGAAGAGTCTGAAACAACACCAGTGGATACAAAGTCACCGATAAGTATACCAAAAGGAGTATAAGTCCTATCTAGAAAAGAATTTTAGTGATAAAGGAACCAATCTAAAGTTTTACTAATCTAAAAACTTCTTAGAGAAATGTAAACACTAGATTTATGAATACCACCTTGACAAATTATGGAATAAGTATAAAATGAAGATATATATGAAAAAAGCAATGAAGGAAAGAGTAATCTGCTTGAAACTTTCAGAGAGAAAGGTGCTTGGTGAAATCCTTTTAAGAGGAAAACAGATGAAAACCATTCCTGAGCCAAAGAACGGAACACGTTTTGTCAGTATGTTCTTTCGTAAGCCTGCGTTAGAGGCATGATCTAGTTATAAAATAAGTGAAATATAAAGGTGGAACCGTGCAAGGTTTTTCATGCACCCTTAAAAGATGGCCAATAAGCCGTTTTTTAAGGGTGTTTTTTATACTATAGGAGATAACCTCATATAGTATAAAAACGCTCCGCGAGGAGGTATATTAGCCTGAATGGAAGATGTCGCTAAAGCGACCAGGCTTAGCGAAGAGGCACATTCGCCTTGCAGTTCCCATGTGATAATCGAAAGGAGTAAGCATATGAAAGTAATCGAGAAAGATGGAGAAGTAAAACAATTTAAATTTGAGGACGAAGAAGGAAAGAAGGCATTTCGCCATACGGCAGCCCATATTTTAGCCCAGGCAGTCAAACGCCTGTATCCAGGAACGAAATGTGCCATTGGTCCGGCAATTGAAAACGGCTTCTATTATGACTTTGAATTTGATTTCCCATTTACAACGGAGCATTTGGCAGCAGTGGAAGCTGAGATGAGGAAGATCATCAAAGAAGGACTTCCATTAAAACAATATAACTTAAGCCGCAGTGAAGCACTGAAACTAATGGAAAAAAAGAAAGAGCCTTACAAAGTACAGCTAATTGAAGATTTAGATGAAAGCGAAGTGTTAAGCTTCTTTGAACAAGGTGAATATGTAGAATTTTGTGCAGGCCCTCATGTAACCAATACCAACATCGTCAAGGCATTTAAATTAACGAGTGTTGCAGGCGCTTATTTTAGAGGTGATGAGAAGAATAAGATGTTAACAAGGATTTATGGCACTTGTTTTCCAAAGGCAAGCGAACTAGAGGCGTATTTAAAACAAGTAGAAGAAGCAAAGTTAAGAGACCATAGAAAATTAGGAAAAGAATTAGGACTATTTGCATTAATGGAAGAAGGACCAGGATTTCCATTTTTCTTACCAAAGGGTATGGTACTCAAAAACTTATTGATCGACTATTGGAGAAAGCTTCATAGAAGAGAAGGATATGTTGAAATTTCAACTCCAATGATGTTAAACCGCGAACTTTGGGAGACATCCGGTCACTGGGATCATTACCGTGAGAATATGTATACGACTGTAATTGACGATACGGACTTCGCAATCAAGCCTATGAACTGTCCAGGCGGCATGCTTGTCTATAAGATGCAGCCACATTCCTATCGTGATCTGCCACTTCGAATGGGTGAACTTGGACTGGTTCATCGTCATGAGAAATCAGGACAGTTACATGGATTAATGCGTGTCAGATGTTTTACACAGGATGATGCCCATATCTTTATGACAAAAGACCAGATTACAAGTGAAATCAAAGGCGTTGTTCGCTTAATTGATGAAGTGTATAAGAAATTCGGATTTACGTACCATGTAGAACTGTCTACCAGACCAGACAACAGCATTGGCAGTGATGAGGACTGGGAAGTTGCAACTAACGGTTTAAAAGAAGCTTTAGATGAAATGAACATGCCATATGTGATCAATGAAGGTGACGGTGCCTTTTATGGTCCAAAGATCGATTTCCATTTAAATGACTCTATCGGCAGAACATGGCAGTGTGGTACGATCCAGCTGGATTTCCAATTACCACAGCGTTTTGAAGCAGAATATATTGGAGAAGATGGTAAGAAACATCAGCCAATTATGATCCATCGCGTTGTGTTCGGTTCCATTGAACGTTTTATCGGTATTTTGATCGAGCATTATGCAGGTAAGTTCCCAACATGGCTGGCACCGGTACAAGCCAAAGTACTTCCTGTATCTGAACATTTTATGGAGTACGCTGCTAATGTAGTAAAACAATTAGAAGAGCAAGGTATTCGTGTCGAGTTAGATCAAAGAAATGAAAAATTAGGTTATAAGATTCGCCAGGCACAAATGGAAAAAGTTCCATATATGATTATTATTGGAGAAAAAGAGCAGGAAACTGACACGATTTCCATTCGTAAGAGAGATGAAAAAGAGACGGTAAACAGCAGTATTTCAGACTTTACTCGACTGATTTCTAAAGAATGCCTCTAAAGTCGGATATTATTTGACAACTTCAATCAAACTAGATATTATATAACTATTGTTTTGAATAAAAAATATCATAGGAGGAACAACAGTTGAATTACGATATTATCGTTGTCGGTGGCGGTGCTTCTGGGCTTGTTGCAGCAATTACAGCAGCTAAGAATAGAAAAAAAGTCCTAATACTGGAGCACAAAGACAAGATTGCAAAAAAAATATTAGCGACGGGCAATGGCAAATGTAATTACACAAATACGTATTATGATGATACTGTATTTCGTGGTGATTCGCCGGCATTTGTGCTTCCTGTGTTAGAGCAGTTTACAGTAAATGATACGATTCGTTTTTTTGAAGAATTAGGGGTCTACCCAAAAGATAGAAATGGATATCTATATCCGAATTCCGGCCAGGCACAGACCATCTTAGATGTGCTTCGTATGGAAATTGAGCGATTAAACGTAGAAGTTATTTGTGAAGAGCACGTGGCGTCCATAAAGAGACAAAAACAAGGATTTGTTGTGACAACCAATAAGAAATCCTACCAATCTGCCAGTGTGATTTTAGCGACAGGCGGAAAAGCAAGTGAAAACCTTGGCTCCGATGGCAGCGGCTATGAATTAAGCAAGTCATTCGGCCATAAGATTACACCAATCGTGCCTGCACTTACTGCGCTTCGATCCAATATGAAATGCTTTAAGATGGTGGCAGGTGTTCGTACCGATGTAGCATTGACACTTCTTATTAACGGTAAGAAAGTTACCGAAGAATCGGGCGAACTACAGCTTACGGATTACGGAATTTCTGGGATTCCAGTCTTCCAGATCAGCCGTTATGCAACTCGTGGCTTACACGATAAGAATAAGGTTGAAGCGGAAATTGATTTTTTACCAGGAATGACGTACCAAGACGCAACAAGCTTTTTATATGAAAGAAAACAACTTCGAGGCAAGAAAAGTCTGGAAGAATTCTTAATCGGATTATTAAATAGCAAATTATGTGCAATGCTTATAAAAGAAGCTGGATTAGATCCAAAGAAAAAGGTTTCTGATGTAACCAATAAAGAATTAAACGCACTTGCAAATAAGATTAAGAAGTTTGTAGTAACCATTGACTCAGCCAACTCCTTCGATAAAGCACAGGTTTGTGCCGGTGGAGTAAATACAAGAGATATTAATCCAGATACAATGGAATCAAAACTTGTAAAAGGCCTATTTTTCGCAGGAGAGCTTGTCGATATCGACGGAACTTGCGGAGGTTACAATTTACAATGGGCTTGGAGCTCAGGTTACGTTGCAGGAATGCACGCGTAGAATGCTTGCATAGATTGCATGCAAAATAGAAGGGACTAACATGATTAGAATTTCACAAATTAAAATAGACATCGACCGTATCCTCGGACATGATGAATACCAAGTGGTATTAGAAGCAACAGCAAAGACACTTCGCATGGAAAAAAATAAGATCCACAAAATGGAGATTATGAAACGTTCCATCGATGCACGTAAAAAACCAGAAATCAAATACATTTACCAAGTAGATGTTTCGATTGATAACGAAGATAAATTCTTAAAACGTGTGGCTAAGAATAATAATATCGCACTTGCAAAACGTAAGAAATACAACTTCCGTCCAGTAGGAAACGAAGTATTAAAGAACCGTCCGGTAGTTGTAGGAAGTGGCCCTGCAGGTTTATTTGCAGCATACATGCTTTCCTTAAACGGATACAATCCGATTTTATTAGAACGTGGTGCAGACGTAGACACTCGTGTGGAAGACGTAAATGCATTCTGGGAAACAAATAAGTTAAATCCAGAAAGCAACGTACAATACGGAGAAGGTGGAGCAGGAACATTTTCCGATGGTAAGTTAAATACCGTAGTAAAAGATGAACTTGGCCGTAACCGCTTTATCTACGAAACATTTGTAGAACATGGCGCACCCGACGATATTCTTTACAGTAACAAGCCACATATCGGAACTGACCGTTTACGTGACGTTGTAAAAGGAATGAGACAAGAAATTATCGATTTCGGTGGAGACGTTCGTTTCCATAGCAAAGTAACAGACCTTAAGATCGAAGACGGCAAAGTAGTTGGCGTTGAGGTAAATGGTTCTGAAACAATCGATACGGAACTTGTAGTATTGGCAATCGGCCATAGTGCAAGAGATACCTTTGAAATGTTATACAAAAATAATATTCCAATGGAGAAGAAAAACTTTGCAATTGGTGCACGTATTGAGCATCCACAAAGCATTATTAATCAAAGCCAATATGGAAGTGCAGCAGATAAGCTCCCAGCAGCAGATTACAAGCTTACGTATCATGCAACAAATGACAGAGGCGTATATTCCTTCTGTATGTGTCCAGGTGGATTTGTTGTAAACTCATCCTCAGAAGAAGGACATTTAGTTGTAAATGGTATGAGTAACTACGATCGTGGTGAGAAAAATGCGGATTCTGCAATTATCGTTCAAGTAACGGCAGAGGACTTCGATGACGAATCTCCACTTGCAGGTATGAACTTCCAAAGAAAATGGGAGAAAGCTGCATTTAATGTAGGAAAAGGTCTTGTTCCAGTACAGAGATTTGAAGATTTCTGTAATAACAAAGCTACTACAGGATTTGGAACAGTAACACCAAATATCAAAGGACAATATACAATGGGAAATATTCGTGAATGTTTACCAACGTATGTTGCAGAATCCATGATGGAAGCAATTGAGTACTTCGATCATAAGATTGCAGGCTTTGGAAATCCAGATGCACTTTTAGTAGGTGTGGAAACAAGAACGAGCTCTCCAGTTAGAATCAATCGTGACGATGAGAACCGTGAAAGTACAGTAAAAGGCTTATTCCCATGTGGAGAAGGTGCTGGATATGCAGGCGGTATTACAAGTGCTGCCATTGATGGTATCAAAGTATATGAAGCCATTGCGAAAAACTTTAAACCATTTATCTAATAAGTATGCACATAACTGCCAGATGAACCAGTCAGCGCAAAGGTGATGACGGCAGTTTGTGTCAAACGGGCATTTGCCGATACTTAGAGATATGCCTTCGGGGGAAGGTGTTTAGGTAAATGGGTAATGGAGGACAAGTATGGATTACAGAGAATTACTAAAGGATAAGAAGAGAATAGTAATTAAGATTGGTTCTTCCACAATCACACATAGTGAGACTGGAACGGCTGATCTTCGAACATTAGAACGTTTAGTTCGTCTTTTAACAGATTTACAAAATGAAGGAAAAGAAGTAGTTCTAGTGTCTTCCGGTGCGATTGCAGTCGGAAGAAAGGCTTTGAATTTAAAAGAAAAACCAATTGAAACTAAAGTACGTCAGGCATGTGCAGCCGTTGGCCAGGCAAAACTAATGATGTTATATCAAAAGTTTTTTGCAGAGTACAACCAAATGTGCGCGCAAATCCTGATGACAAAATATACAATGATTAATGATATTAGCCGTAAAAATGCACAAAATACATTTCATGAGTTATTAGGACTTGGTGTCATTCCAATTGTAAATGAGAATGATACGGTTTCCACAGATGAGTTGGAATACGATAACTTTGGTGATAATGATACCTTGAGTGCATTGGTTGCAGCATTGATTGATGCCGATTTATTAATCTTATTATCCGATATTGATGGATTATATACCGATGATCCTAGAAAAAATCCAGATGCTAAATTTATCAGCGTAGTAGAACAACTCGATGATAAACTAATGGAAATGGGTAAAGGTGCCGGTTCTAGCGTAGGAACAGGTGGAATGGCAACCAAGCTTAGTGCGGCAAAGATTGCAACCAATTCAGGAGCTGATATGATCATTGCCAATGGTGTAGATGTTAATATCATCGGCGACATTATGGATGGAGCCAAGGTAGGTACAATCTTTAAGTCTAACCCACAAAAAGATTTTAAACTACTTGACTATATAAAGACAAACCAGTATAAATAATATAATACGCATTACACAGTATTTGACATCGTATGATCGACAGACTGTTAGAAAAGAAAGGATTTACAATGGACGAAGCAAAGATTGGAAGAATTAACGAATTAGCAAAAAAAGCAAAAGCAGAAGGTTTAACTGCTGAAGAAAAACAAGAACAACAAGAATTACGTCAAGAATTCATCGCTGCTGTTCGTGGTAACTTACGTGCGCAGTTAGACAATATTTCTGTAGTCAATCCAGACGGTTCCGTTACGGAAGTAAAAGAAGTCGGCGAAAAGAACAGACAAGCAAAAAAGAAAGAATTAAACTAATTAATATAAACTAAAAGTCAGGTGAAAGCTATGGCCAAACAGGAAATACGTAATTTCATAAGAAGCAAGAAGCGAGAGCTGACACAATTAGATATTAGTAAGGCAAGTAAAGAGATTAGAGATAATCTCTTTACTTGTAGTTACTACAAAAATGCGACTGCAATTTTTACGTTTGTTTCATATAATCAAGAAGTAGACACAAAAGAGATTATAAAACGGGCAATGGAAGATGGAAAGCGGATAGCAGTTCCCAAAGTACTTGGTGATGAAATGGAATTTTTCTATATTTCGTCGTTAGAGGAACTAAAAGAAGGATATCAGC
Organism: bacterium; assembly: GCA_030539495.1. Classification (GTDB taxonomy): domain Bacteria; phylum Bacillota; class Clostridia; order Lachnospirales; family Lachnospiraceae; genus KM106-2. Next base: position 20,143 of record JAUNRX010000037.1, read on the forward strand.
ATATATTTGAACCAATCACCAATCATTTAGCAGACCCGTCCAAGGAAACAAGTCCCCTTATGTTAATGCCGGGGCTTGCATTTGACAGAGATGGCAATCGGATTGGATATGGCGGTGGGTTTTATGATAAATATCTTTTAAAATACGGAGCAGGAACATTTTATAAATGTGCACTAGGCTATGAGTTTCAGCTGTTTGATCAGTTTGAGCCAGAAGAATTTGATATCCCTGTGGATGGCATTGTAACGTCAAAAGAAATAGTAGCCGTTAGAGTGGCCTACATAGGAAGGTAGAAAGGGTGAAAGTATGGAATATTTAGTAGAGTTAGGTAAGAAGGCGAAAGCAGCCTCGACAAAGATGAATGTGTTAAGCCAGAACCAAAAGAACGAAGGCTTAGAGGCAGTTGCCAAAGCACTTGTTACGAATAAGGAACGTATCTTAAAAGCCAATGAAGTAGATGTTAAGAAAGCGGAAGAAAAAGGAGTAAAAGCTTCTTTAGTGGACCGTTTACGATTAACGGATGCCCGTATCGAAGGCATGAGTGAAGGACTTCTTCAGGTGATGGCATTACCCGATCCAATCGGAGAAGTGACGGGAATGACAGTTCGCCCAAATGGTCTTCAAATCGGAACAAAACGAGTGCCTCTTGGTGTTGTCGGCATTATCTTTGAATCCAGACCTAACGTAACAGCAGATGCTTTCGGCTTATGTTTTAAAACAAGCAATGCAGTAATTTTAAAAGGTGGTTCGGATGCCCTTTCATCCAACATGGAAATCGTTTCTGTTATTAAAGAAGCGCTTGCAAGCGTTGGCCTTCCAGAAGATGCAATTCAGTTAATTGATAAGACTGACCGCTCCGTGGTAAATGCATTTATGAAGATGAATGAGTATGTAGATGTATTAATTCCTAGAGGCGGTGCAGGATTAATCAAGGCTGTTGTAGAAAATGCAACCATTCCTGTAATTGAGACAGGAACAGGAAACTGTCATGTGTACGTGGATCAATATGCTGATTTTGATATGGCACTTGATATTATTGAAAATGCTAAGACTCAACGTACCGGTGTATGTAATGCAATGGAGTCCTTAGTGGTTCATAGTAAAGTGGCAGAAGAGTTCTTGCCAAAGCTATATAACCGTTTATTTGACAAACATGTAGAATTCCGTGGAGACGAAAGAGCCTGTGCGATTGTAAAAGAGTTTACGCCAGCAACAGAGGAAGATTTCTATACGGAATTCTTAGATTTGATTATGTCTGTCAAAGTGGTTGATTCTATTGAGGAAGCGATTGCATTTATCAATGAGCATAATACAAAACATAGTGAAGCAATCATTACAAAAGACTATGCAGCTAGTCAGAAATTCTTAAATGAGATTGATGCAGCGGCAGTATATGTGAATGCTTCCACTCGATTTACGGATGGATTTGAGTTTGGATTTGGTGCAGAAATCGGTATTAGCACGCAAAAACTTCATGCAAGAGGTCCAATGGGATTATTAGCCCTTACAACTACAAAATATATTATTTTTGGCAATGGACAAATCCGTAAATAATAGTGTGATAGAAGTCTTTGATATAAAATAAGTAAAAATAATATAGTAACTAGAAACACATGTAGCCACAAAAGAAGCCTGCATGTGTTTTTTC
>JAUNRX010000037.1:21890-28047 GCA_030539495.1 bacterium
AAAGATGCGGATGAAGCGTATGACCTGTTAAGGGACAAAACCTACGCCATTCTTTTATTAGATATTAATTTACCACAAGAGTCAGGGTTTGAAATCTGTAAGAATTTGCGAAAATTATCTACTGTGCCAATTATTTTTGCCAGCGCGAGAACTAGTGAAAATGATCGTATTACAGGATTTGACTTGGGAGGGGATGATTACCTTCCTAAGCCATATTCCTTAAAAGAACTATTGTCCAGGGTAAATGCGTTAATGCGGCGGACCTATGGATTTACAGAACAAGAGGAAATCTACCAGTATGGGCAGGTGGAAGTCAATCTTTCCAAGCGTGAGGTTAAGAAAAAGGGAGAGAGTATATCCCTTTCTTTAAAAGAATTCGACTTGCTGGCGTTTTTAGTCAGACATAAGAACCAGGCGATCAAGAAAGAGACGCTGCTTCAGGAAGTCTGGGGCGCATTTAGCGAAGTGGAACTATCTACAGTGGCAGTACATATGAGGTGGCTTAGAGAAAAGCTAGAGGATACCCCTGCCAAGCCAGTCTACCTTAAGACGGTTTGGGGCGTTGGCTACATGTTAAATGGGGAGGAATTCAAATGAAAAAACGGCTAGTAACGATTGGACTCGTGATGATCTTGATCTTAACTGTTTTTTACGGCATTTGTATGGGAAAGGACAGAAAGCTCAACGATCAAAGCAATCTTGAATTACAGTACCTGGATGTCAATGAGTTAGTCTGGCTGTCAAAAGATACTTCAAGCGAAGGACAGGCCGTCTACCAGCAGAAATTAAAGGAGTTTAAGAATCAATTAGACCAGCAGAAAGACGAGAAGCAGTCGGATACCAAATATCTTACAGTGATGTATATGGGACTTGTAATTCTGATCATTTTAGGACTTTTTGTGATCTACAGGGAAATCCTACGCCCATTTGAGAAGCTAAAATCCTTTGCATCGGAGATTGCCAATGGAGACTTTTCTAAACCGCTTGATTACGAACGAGGCAATTACTTTGGGGCATTTACCTGGGCATTTGACCATATGAGGCGAGAAATCGTGAAGGCAAGGGCATGTGAAAAGCAGGCCATTGAGAATAATAAGACGGTCATAGCCACATTATCCCATGATATTAAGACACCAATCGCCTCAATTCGAGCGTATGCAGAAGGTCTGGATGCCGGGTTAAATAAAAGTATTGAGAAGCAGCATAAGTACACTTCCATCATTATGCGAAAATGTGATGAGGTGACGGAACTTACCAACGACTTATTTTTACACTCCATTTCGGATTTGGACAAGCTAAAGATTACCTGTGAGAGGACTGCATTTGCACCATTGTTTCAGGAAATTTTGGTGGAACTGCAAGGCAATAGTAAAGACATTCGTTTGCTAGGCCCTATACCTGACGTATCCGTCAATGTAGATGGGAAACGCTTTGAGCAGGTGATCGAAAACCTAATTGGAAATGCAAGAAAGTATACAGAGGGAGTTGTTGAAATTAAGGCCTATACGAAAAACCAAGACCTGTGTATTATCGTACGTGATTTTGGAGATGGAATTGCAGACAAAGACCTGCCATTTGTCTTTGATAAGTTCTATCGTGGCGAAAATGCAGGAAAGAAGCAGGGCGCAGGGCTTGGATTATTTATAGTAAAGTACATAATGGAGCAGATGGAAGGAACGGTAATGATAAAAAACGAAAGTCCAGGATTATTTGTGAAATTAAGCCTTCCCATTGTGATCTCTTAAAGATTTCTTAAACATTTCCCTGATAGAATTAGGGCATAAAGAAAAAGAGAGGATGTAGTTTTATGAGTGATACAATTGTAAAGGTAGTAGACGTATGTAAGAGTTTTGCAAATAATGGGGTGCAAAATCATGTGTTAAATCAAGTAAATTTAGAAATCTATAAGGAGGATTTTACAGTAATCATGGGTCCTTCGGGGGCAGGTAAATCCACCTTGTTATATAGTATTTCCGGCATGGACCGTATTACAAGCGGGGAAGTCTATGTGGGCAGCCTAGAAATCTCCAAATTAAAAGAAAATCAGATGGCATCCTTACGGAGGAGCACCTTTGGATTTATCTTTCAGCAGATGCATTTGGTAAGTAATTTAACTTTATTTGAAAATGTTGCGGTTCCGGGATATGTGAATAAGCAGAAGAAAACGAGTGAGGTAAATACAAGAGCAAGCAAGCTTTTAGAACAGGTAAATTTAACAGAAGAAGTAAAGAGGCTTCCAAGCCAAGTATCGGGTGGAGAACAGCAAAGGGCAGCCATCGCCAGGGCATTAATTAACGAACCTGAGATTGTTTTTGCCGATGAGCCAACCGGCGCCCTAAATAGAAAGAATAGCAAGGATGTCATGAACTTACTGAGCAATATTAATCGCCAGGGTCAGACCATTGTTATGGTAACGCATGATATGAAGGCTGCAATTCATGGCAATCGAATACTATATTTGTCGGATGGAAGCATTTGCGGTGAGCTTACCCTTCCTCCTTTTGAAGAAGAGGATCGAAAGAAACGAGAAACCCAGTTAAATGCTTGGCTTTCTTCAATGGAATGGTAGGGGGTGGCGAATATGTATCTATATCATTTAGTACGTGCCAGCCTTCGTTCCAAGAAAGGCAGCTTTATCAGCATAATCATTCTAACCTTCGTGATTGCGTTATCTTTTAGTACGATTATTAGCTTAAATAATAATATTGCGAGACGTAGCGATGAGGCAATGGAACAAATTCAAATGGGTGATCTGCTTGTCTTAACAGAAGGAAAAGCAGTATCTGAAGAACGGATAGAGAAAGCAAGACAGATGAATGAAGTAACAAAAGTAGAAGAGAATAAGACGATTATGGCACGTATACAGGCGGGTGACAAAGTCGGTGGAGATACGACATGCTTTACCCTCTATGATCCAGACCGATACAACTATAATGTCTATACAGATACCCTGCTTTCCTTTGAGCAGAAGCCTAGTCCACTGAACAAAGGCGAAGTTTATCTTCCAATTGCTATGTTTTACTCGTATTCCTGCGATGTGGGGGATACCATAGCCTTGCTAAATGGAAATGAGAAAGAGAACTTTACAATTAAGGGGTTCTTTGAGGAACCTTATATGGGATCCCAGACAATCGGATTAAAGCTAGCCTTGATGAATGGAGAGGATTTTAATCGAATATATGAAAAATGTAATGCCAGTATAAAGAATAGCGAAACAATTTCAAAGGGAATGATTTTAGGAGTATATAAGTCTAAGGATTGTACGTTATCCAATTCAGAGTTTAAGAAGCAGTTAAATAGCCAAACAGGACTGGTTGATTATGGGATAATCAGCATAAGCAAGGCACAATGCCAAAGCTTTACCTTAATGTTTAACAATATTTTAAGCGGAATTATGTTTGCATTCTTACTGTTATTATCGATCGTTGTGCTAATCGTAATGGGGCACTCCATAACCAACAGTATTGATATGGAATACACCAATCTCGGGGTATTAAAGGCATTAGGAGTCACCAAACAATCCTTACGTGCCGTATTTATTGTAGAATACCTTTTGGCAGAAGTGATAGGATGTATTTTGGGAATTGCCCTTAGTAAAATTGCAATCTACTACTTGAATCAGATTTTCGTGGTTGCCAGCGGGCTTTTAAGCAAGGCAGTGATCGACTGGGGAAGCATTCTGCTTTTAGTTGCCATTCTATTACTTCTCAGCGCTGGATTTATCTTTATAAAGACTAGAAAAATAGCAAAGATTTCACCAATGCGGGCAATTCAGGGTGGCAAAGAAGAAATCTATTTCCACAGCAGGTTAGAGGCAGGCGTATCCGGAAAATTGCTAAATCTTCGTATCGCATTTCGTCAGATTACGTCCAATAAGAAACAGTATATTAGCGGAGTATTGATCATTAGTTTGTTAGTGTTTTTCCTTGTTTCCATTACGGCACTAAATACAAGTATGGACAGCGGATTAATTGAACGATCCTTTGGCGGAATATTTACAGATGTTAATGTAAGTTATGAGAAAGTGGATAAAGATAAGATAGAGCAGATGATGAAAGAGGTCGAAGCAAGAGTAAACCAGATTGCTCCTGTGAAACAAAGCTTCTGTAGCATGTCCAATTACTTCACCTTAAATGGGGAAGAGTATCATGGTTCATGCATCTCCAAAATGGATGCCATAAAGAGCTTGATCAAGGGCCGACTTCCCAAATATGAAAATGAGGTTATGATCACGCAGATTGTTGCAGACGACATGAATCTTTCCATTGGTGACACAGTAGCCATTGGTTACAAAGAAAACGTTGCAGACTATATTATCTCAGGATTTTATCAGGATACAATGGACTTAGGTAAATGCTTCGTGTTTTCTACAGAAGGGCGAAAACGAATCGATCCTACCATGGTGTATGATAGTCAAGAAATCACCTTGCAGGATAAGACGAAATCAGAAGAGGTTACCAAGGTGCTTCAAGAGGAGTATAAAGACGTCTTGACTATCCGCGATTATAATGCAGACAATAATAATACTGGAGAGACTTTGATTAATACCGTTCACATTTTAAATAATTCCATTTATGTAGTAGCAGTGTTCTTCGCATTGGTAGTTGTCATCCTCCTTTGTGGAAAGGCATTTTACCGGGAGCAGACCGATATCGGCATCTATAAGGCAGTTGGATTTACCAGCAGACAATTACGTCTTCAGTTTGCATTTCGCTTCCTGTTTATCGCAGTCATCGGAAGCGTGGTTGGCATCCTGCTGAACTTAGGCTTAAATAATATCTTGATGGGAGTGCTATTTAAGAGCCTGGGCGTTGCCAATTATGAGACCGTCTATACGGTAGCCAGCTTCTTATTGCCAACCGTAACGATTTGTATCTGTTTCTTCCTTTTCTCCTATTTAGTGGCAGGAAAGATCAAACGAGTGGATACCAAATCCTTAATAACTGAATAATTTAGTATCATGAGAGCAATGAGTTCATATAATAGATTAATGACAGTTAAGCAGAAAGGACCTATTTATATGAAGTTTATTGCTCTCAATCGTTTTTATTACTATAATGACCTAATAAATGATTCTTCCATGCTAAAAATAGCATATCCGGATTTGATCACGACAAAGTTTATCGGCAACACAGCATCCAACCGAAGCATCCTTATGCTGCGAATTGGACGAGGAAAAAAGGGGATTCTAATGACCGGCGGTGTTCATGGACGAGAATCCATTAATCCGGTGGTGCTGATGGCAATGCTGGAATATTATGCGCTGGCATATTCGGACGAAGTGGAACAGCTTGCGATTAAAACGAAGACAGGAGTTGATATTAAAGAATTTTTCAAGGAGTATTCCTTGTATGTGATTCCATTACTGAATCCAGATGGCTATATGATTGCCTTACGTGGATATAACATTATACATAACGAAGAGGCGCGCCTAAAGGCAAAGGCCTTTCAGATTCCCTATAGTGAGTGGAAAGCCAATGTAAATGGCATAGATATCAATCGAAATTTCCCATCACTTAATTTCAAAGAAAAGTTTGAAGGAGATGTGCCAGCAAGTGAGTTGGAGACAAAGGCATTGATCCGTCTATTTGAAGAAGTCGAAACCGAGGTCTATCTTGATTTTCATTCCAGAGGGAAACAAATCTTCTATTATCGAAAACAAATGTCCAAAGAGTATAATGAGAAGTCGCTAAAGATTGCGAGGAGATTGCAGGAAGCTACGGGATATGAGCTTGTAGAACCTGAAGGCGAAATTGAAAGCAACGACAGCGGCGGAAATACGGTGCATTACTACTCCGAGGTATTTCATAAGCCGGCACTAACCATCGAGACCGTGCCGGAGCCTGCGAAGTTTCCATTGGCATTAAAGTATCAGCGGATGACGTATAGCGAGATCTTGTATGTGCCGTTTCTTGTGGTTTGATGTGTGGCGCTATAGGGCTAATTATATGGCAGGGATGTGAATTGAGGGATAGATGGGCAAATGGCTTATGATATTTGACTTACGATTTGGCTTGCAACTTGGAGTAAATAGTGAGAAAGAGAATATGGCGAGGTAGAAGGAAGCTTGTGACTGGCGATTTTGGTCAAAATAAGCTTCCTTTTGTTTCGCTAAAAGACTATGCTTATTGGGGAATACCTGGTTTGGGTATAGGGA
>JAUNRX010000038.1 GCA_030539495.1 bacterium
TTACCTTTGCATGTATAAATCCTGGAGTATATTCAAAGATACGTACTCCTGCCTTGATCAAAAGAGAATAATAAGACTTGGTTACTGCATTTACAATCTTCTTATCTGGAATTCCCGGTGTCACAATTCGAACGTCTACACCTCGCTTGGCAGCTAATGTAATTGCTGTTACCATCTCATGATCGATAATTAGATATGGAGTAAAGATATATACATACTCCCTTGCCGTATTAATAATATTCAGATATACATCCTCACCTGTAATCTCATTATCCATTGGAGTATCTCCATAAGGCTGAACATATCCCACATCTCTTTGATCCATTGGAATTTTCATCTCATGCTTGTAGTTCTTTGGTTTAAACTGCGAGAACTCCTCATCCGTCTTACGATTAATATTCCACATCTGTAAAAACATAACGGTAAAGTTCCAGACTGCATCCCCTTGGATACGAATTCCGGTATCTTTCCAATGGCCAAAACGCATCTTTTCATTAATATATTCATCTGCAAGATTAATACCACCCGTATATGCCGTATGACCATCAATCACCGTAATCTTTCTATGATCACGATTATTCATGGCTACCGATATAAATGGCACAAACTTATTAAATGCAAAACATTTAATTCCCAATTGTTCCAGCTTATTGTGATAGCCCAATGGAAGAATAGAGGCAGAACCAAAGTCATCATAGATAAAACGAACATCAAGCCCTTCTTTTGCCTTTTGCTCAAGTACTTCTAATATTGGGGTAAACATCTTACCTTCTTCCACAATGAAATATTCCATAAAGATAAAATGCTTTGCTGCCTTAATATCTTCTAATAAGTCTTTATAATATAACTCTCCCAGTTCATAATACTTGCTGCTTTCGCTTCGGTACACTGGGTATCCACACTCTCTTGACAAATAATGAACTTGTCCATAATAAATAGGGTCTTCAAACTTGATCTTTGCCATAATCTCTTCATTCTGGCTATTCTTAAGTCCTAGTTCCTTTGTCAGCTGCTCCGTACCAATGCGGTATTTCTTAGATGGCTTCTTATTTCCCATTGCAAGATAAAGAAGTCCGCCAAAGATCGGAAATACCAAGATTGGAACGATCCAAGCAAGTTTATAGGCTGGATTTTCATCCTTGTATACAATAAATAGAGCAACCAGTATGCTTAGCAATGATAAAAACGCTGATATGCGTCCTGAATACTTCCCTAATTCAAAAATCATCAAAAATAACCATGCTGCCTGCATTGATAACAAAAGGCCAAAAATCACAACCCGATTACATAATAATTTCAATGTTTTCATACGTACCTCACATCCCTTCGCCTTATGTAGTACTATTATATAGTATTCTTCCCCAAATACAATAAAAAGAAACGAAAAAGGACATGGAAAGTCTTTTTTACTTTCCATGCCCTTTTCTCTATCTAAAGAAACTTATTTTGCCGTAATATACTTTTGAGCTACCAATAATTCAGCGATTAATACACCGCCGCCTGCAGCACCACGAATTGTATTATGAGATAATCCAACAAATTTCCAATCAAACACAGTATCTTCACGAAGACGTCCCATGGAAACACCAAATCCATTTTCATAGTTTACATCTAATCGTATTTGTGGACGATCATCTTCTTCTAAATATTGAATAAATTGTTTTGGTGCACTTGGAAGATTAAGTTCTTGTGGAAGACCTTTAAAGTTTTTCCATGCTTCAAGAATTTCTTCTTTTGTTGGTTTCTTTTCAAAGTCAACGAATACAGCTGCTGTATGTCCGTCTAATACTGGTACACGGATACATTGTGTTGTAATTGTTGGACCGTCTGCCTTAACAATCTTTCCATCTTCGACTTTACCCCAGATACGAAGTGGTTCTTGTTCGCTCTTTTCTTCTTCTCCACCAATATAAGGAATGATATTTCCAACCATTTCAGGCCATTCTTTAAATGTCTTGCCTGCACCAGAGATTGCTTGATACGTAGTTGCTACTACTGTCTTTACGCCAAACTCTTTTAATGCAGTTAATGCTGGAGTATAGCTTTGAATAGAACAGTTTGGTTTTACAACGATAAAACCGTTCTTTGTTCCTAGACGTTCTTTTTGAGCTTTGATTACTTCTAAATGCTCTGGATTTAATTCTGGTACTACCATTGGTACGTCTGGAGTCCATCTATGAGCACTATTATTTGAAACAACTGGTGTTTCTGCCTTTGCATAAGCTTCTTCTATTTTACGAATTTCGTCTTTTGTCATATCTACTGCACTAAATACGAAATCGACATCTTTGCTAACTTCTTCTACTTCATTTACATTCTTTACAATGATTTTCTTTACTGCTTCAGGCATTGGAGTTTCCATTTTCCAACGTCCGCCTACTGCCTCTTCATATGTTTTTCCTGCACTTCTTGGGCTTGCAGCTACTGCTACTACTTCAAACCAAGGATGATTTTCTAATAAAGAAATAAATCTTTGGCCTACCATTCCAGTTCCGCCAAGAATACCAACTCTTAATTTACTCATTGTCTTCACCTCGTCTTATTCTATCAAATGTTCTATATGTACAATGTGCTTTCTATATGTGTTTGTGGTGCGAACATTTGTCTGTCTTGTAAGTATACTACTCTCTTTCCTTAAAAAAAGCAACTAAATTTATCCATATGCTTTATTTTTGTAGGTTTTGAATAAGAGATTGTTAATCTTTGGGGTTTCTTTGTTGAAAATTCCCCTTATTTAGACATGTTTACCACTTCTAGAAGGCCATTGACATCAAAACATAATTACTAGTACATTAGTCTGATTTCTATTATTTATTTTAACGCAGTTCCGATATATAAGATAGTGACTTCTCACTAGTCTTATATACTGAATATAGGTCGAATATTCAGTCTTATACAGGGTTTTGTTTTCCCCAATAGAAATGAAACCTCAGAAAAAAAGCACCAAGCAAGTCTTCGCTAACCTCCCTGACTTGCATAGTGCTTTTTTCTGTTAGTTTATCTTCTGCGTTTATTTCACTGTTTGATTAATATGATCAAAATGTAAGTATTTTGGAAGTCCAGAAGTATAATCAACCTTTGGCTCTCCAAGGATTAGGGGACGTAAGTATTCCACTAATTCATTTGTTACATCATTTCCTGACTCATTGATCCATTCTGCAGGAATTTTCTTCTCTGCATTTGCAACTTTCATAACATCTACAGTCTGATAAGCTACTTTATATGGAGCATTTGAAACTCTGGATAAAGACATCATTTCACAAGTATGTCCTTCCACTGCTCTTTCTACTCCTTGGTATCCAAGCTGATATGCTTCTTCGATATCTGTTAAAGAGGATAAATGAGAAGCACAACGTTGTAATACATTTAATTCTATGGAACGAACTTTACATCCGATTTCATTTTTAACTAGCTCTTCAAGATATTTTCCTGTTCCGCTAAGCTGAGCATGTCCAAAACTATCAAGCTTTGCACTTCCTGCTGAAACATACTCACCAGTATGATCTTTAATTCCTTCTGAAACCGCAATCACTACTTGCTTGTTCTCTTTAATCATGCGTCTTACATCTTCAAGGAATGCCTCCTTAGAAAATGCAACTTCAGGAAGGTAAATTAAATGTGGTGCTGCAGAATATTCATTTCTTGCAAGTACAGCACTTGCAGTAAGCCAGCCCGCATTTCTCCCCATAACTTCAACGATTACAACACTTTCTGTATCATAAATGTACGTATCATGGGAAATCTCAAGAAATGAACTTGCAATATATTTTGCTGCAGAACCAAACCCTGGTGTATGGTCAATCTCTACTAAATCATTATCGATTGTCTTAGGGATTCCTATAATATGAATATCATAGTCAATTTGTTTGGCATATTGAGAAAGTTTTGCCACAGTATCCATGGAGTCATTTCCTCCAATATAGAAGAAATAGCGAATGTTATACTGTTCAAAAATTTCAAAGACTTTTTTATATTCTTCCGTACTCTGATCTATATTTGCTAACTTGTGACGACAAGAACCTAAGAACATACTAGGTGTTGTCTTTAATCGTTCTAGTAACTCATGATTTTTCCCAAATAACTCATCCAAAGAGATGATATTATCACGAAGCACTCCTAAAATACCATTTTTTGCTCCATAAACCTTATCAATCTTCTTTTCTTCTAAAGCGCTAGCAATTACCCCTGCTAAACTGGAATTGATTACTGTTGTTGGGCCTCCTGATTGCGCAACTAAAACATTATTTTCTGTCATCTTTCGTAGCCTCCTAATTGGTTTATAAATCGTTACATAGCAGACTTTATAATAGCAGAAAGGCCTATATTCTTCAATACAAAAGCCTTTAATTTAGTCATTAAACTTAGTCTATTTATACAGAATTTTAAATTACTTCTAATTATTTACTATGATTTCTAAAGAATCTTAATACTTTCCAAATATTCATCTAATAACTCATCTAATGCCGTTAAGCTTTCAACTTCATTTACATGGCTTCTTAAACGTGCAGATTCATGATATCCTGTCGTATACCATGCCACATGCTTTCTCATTTCACGAATGCCTGTATATTCGCCTTTACAATCGATTTGAAGTCTTGCATGGCGCTTGATTGTTGCTACAACCTCTTCAATGCTAGGCTTATCTTGATACGTTCCTGTTGCTAAGTAGTCTTTGATTTGTCCAAAGAGCCAAGGGTTTCCTCTTACTCCTCTGGCAATCATAACTGCGTCACACTTAGTATAATCAAGCATTTTTTTTGCAAGCTCTGGAGATGTTACATCACCATTGCCGAATACAGGAATGCTTACCGCTTCTTTTGCTCTTGCAATTACTTCCCAGTCTGCTTCGCCTGAGTAGTATTGCTCACGAGTACGTCCATGGATTGCTACCGCAGCTCCACCGTTATCTTCAATGATCTTTGCAATCTCTACTGCATTGCAATCATCTTTTCCAAATCCTTTACGGATCTTAATTGTAAGAGGCTTTTCAATCGCACTGCTGACACTCTTAACAATCTCTCCTAATAATTTAGGATTTGTAAGAAGGGCACTACCTTCCATATTATTTACTACCTTTGGTACAGGACATCCCATATTGATATCAAGGATATCAAAGTTACGTGGCTCAATTTTCTTTGCCATCTCTGCCATTAACTTAGGATCACTTCCGAATAACTGTAACGCTACCGGACGTTCCTCTTCTCGTACCTCTAATAATGCGTCTGTATTTTTGTTATTATAATAGATACCTTTTGCACTTACCATTTCTGTATAAATTAAATCGGCACCCATTTCTTTGCATAACAAACGAAACGGTAAATCTGTAACCCCAGCCATAGGCGCTAAGATTATGTTACCATCTATATTAACATTTCCTATTTTTAAACTCATGTTTTAAAATCCTATCTAAATTAGTAATACACTTTGATTAGTACACTCTAATAATACGTCTTTATTTGTTCTTTTTATATATGAGATTTAACCCTTTTAAGGTTAACATTGGGTCATAAATATCAATTTCTTCCACTTCATCGGCAATCATCTTGCCAAGTCCGCCAGTAGCAACTACTTTAAGATCAGTTATTCCTGCCTCTTCCTTCATCTTACGAATGATATACTCTGTCTGTCCAATATATCCATATACCAAACCTGCCTGCATACTTGTAATCGTATCCTTTGCAAGAATCGTCTCTGGCTTCTTGATTTCGATTTCAGGCAAGGATGCAGTATCCTTCCATAATGCATTGGCAGAAATTCGAATTCCCGGACTTGTGACACCTGCAATAAATGCACCATCTTCCGTAATTAAATCGTAAGTCGTTGCCGTACCGAAATCAATGACAAGTACAGGACCTCCATAAAGATTATAAGCTCCTACTGCATCTACAATACGATCCGGACCTGCTTCTTTTGGATTTGCAATTTGAATTTTAATTCCTGTCTTTGTACCTGCACCAACTAATAACGGCTTTTTGCCAATATATTTAATAATACCATTTTGGAAACTATAGTTGATATTTGGCACAACCGAAGAAATCAACACCTGTTCAATTTCTTCAATGCAAATGTTATTTACACGAAGCAATTCGCAGATAAATACACCGTATTCATCCGATGTTCTTTGAAGTTTTGTAGTTAATCGGAAGGTCGTCTTAAGATCGTCTCCTTCAAATACACCACATGTTATATTTGTATTTCCTATATCAATTACAAGTACCATACTCTTTATCCTCTTAAATCTCGTAGTCTACACACGCTCTGCTTAAGCGTACTCTTCCTATAAATGCCGCCACCTCTAAATGTTCTGGATGTACTGCATAAGCATCCAAGTCCTCAAAGCTGTCTACATCTACTGTTAGACATAAGGTATAGTTTGTATCATCTGCTTCTCCATCATTGATGCCTACTTCCAAACGTCGAATAAAACTAATCTTTTCTTTTAGAGCTAATAACTTGTCCTTTGCAATTACTGCATTCTGTGTGGCAGTTTTTCCTTCTGCCTCTTTTAAGAATTCAAACATTACGATGTGACGTACCATAGTAAACTACTCCCTTTCTTTGTTTATTACATGTTGGATATCCTCATTTAAATAAAATGCTCTATAAAATAGTTCTAAAGCTTCTAATAATTCTACTTTTTCAAGCTGAAGCTTTTTCACTTTAAGCGCGCTTCCGATTTCATCATATAATAAATCACCTTCATCGCAGGATACATTAAATAGCAATGTGCCATCTTCATCAAATACTAATTCCATAACACCACCTACATCTTCTGTAAATAGTACACACATGATTTTTAATTCATCTTTAATGGATGCTGGTAATTGTGCAAACTCCTGATTGAAATAATATTTTTGCTCATAAGAGCTAGATGCGCATAATACTACATTCTCTTGATTCATATGTTACCTCTTTCTATACATAGCCATATATTCCACGTACCGATACTTCGCCTGAAATCACTTCTTTTTGTGTTCCATCATCAAGACGGACAAGCAGGCCTCCTTTTGCATTAATGCCTTCTGCCACGCCCTCTAAGGTATCTGTACTACTTATAATTTTAACTTGATGCCCGTTATGAACCAAATATGAGTTATACTGGCTCGTCATATTGCTAAGATCCTCGGTTTTTAAAAACAACTTATAATACGTTTCAAATGCCTTTATTACGGCAACAACTAAAGCTGCTCGATCGACTTTCTTCTTTCCTTGTAAATATAAGGAGGTCGCAATATGCTTAATCTCTTCTGGGAATTCCTCTCCATTCACATTAATGCCAATTCCAACAACGACATAATGGATGAAGTCCGACTCACTACTCATTTCCGTTAATATACCACAGACCTTATGTCTATCAATAATGATATCGTTTGGCCATTTGATCTTCGCCTCAAGTCCTGTGACTTCCTTAATTGCCTCTACAATTGCGATTGCGGCAACGAGGGTAATCCTGGATGCATTTTGTGGTTGAATGTTAGGATGCAGCTTATAAGTCATGGCGATATTGGTAGCCTTAGGATTGGACCAGTTTCGTCCTCTTCGCCCTCTGCCTTCCGTCTGAACATCTGCTAAAAATAACAGCTGTCTTGCGTCGCCTTCATTTCCTATCTGCTTTGCCTTATTATTGGTAGAGTCAATTTCCTGATCATATACTAGTTCATCAAGCATTCCTAAATTAGAAAGCCTGCTTTTCACTTCATAATCTGTAATTGTATCAGGAGTTTCCTTCAAACAATATCCTTTATTGGAAATTGCTTCTATAGTATACCCTTCCTCTTTCAACTGATTCATACATTTCCATATTGCAGTCCTAGAAACACCTAATTCTTCACACATTTCCTGACCTGATACATAAGATTCACATGTTCTTAACATTTTCAAAATCTGAGTTTTCATTTGTGTCGCACTCCCGTACAATATTTTTTAGATTATATCACAATTCCTCAAAAAAAGATACCTATACCAACCAATGTTGACACAGGTATCGATTATTTTTATTTTCTATTGTCTAGCTTCACATACTCTTGATGCGGAGCCACACTCTTATATGCTGGACGAATAATTTTTCCACAGTTAATTAACTCTTCCAATCGATGTGCACTCCATCCTGCAATACGAGCAATTGCAAAGATTGGAGTATATAATTCCAGTGGAAGATCCAACATACTATATACAAAGCCACTATAGAAATCTACATTGGCGCTGACACCTTTATAAATTCTGCGCTCCTGTGCAATTACTTCCGGTGCTAAGTGCTCTACTAAAGAATATAACTTATACTCTTTCTGGAAACCTTTTTCTTCGGATAAAGAGGCAACATATCGGCGAAGTACACTTGCTCTTGGATCGGAGATGGAGTATACTGCATGCCCCATACCATAAATCAGGCCAGCCTTATCAAATGCCCTCTTATTTAATAAATCAACAAGATACTGTCTAACTTCCTCTTCATTCTCCCAATCCTTTACATTCTTTTTCATGTCATCGAACATCTTAACTACTTTAATATTGGCGCCACCATGTTTTGGTCCCTTCAAAGAGCCTAGGCTGGCTGCAATTACTGAATAGGTATCTGTTCCTGAACTAGACACAACATGGGTTGTAAAACTAGAATTATTACCACCACCATGTTCTGCATGCAATACCAATGCAAGATCTAATATTTTTGCCTCCAACTTTGTAAACTTACTATCCGGTCTTAAGATATGTAAAATATTCTCTGCCGTTGATAGCTCCGGTTTTGGGCTATGTATAAATAAACTATTGCCATCATGATAATGGCTATATGCTTGATATCCATATACGGATAATAACGGAAACAGTGCAATTAACTGTAAGCATTGACGAAGCACATTCGGTATGGACGTATCATCCGCCTTTTCGTCATAAGAATATAACGTCAGTACACTTCTTGCTAACGTATTCATCATGTCAGGACTTGGTGCCTTTAAAATGATATCACGTACGAAGCTTGTAGGAAGCTCCCGATAGGTGGCCAGGATTTCCTTTAATGAGCCTAGTTCTTCCTTATTTGGTAGTTTACCAAATAGTAATAAATATACGGTTTCTTCAAATCCAAAACGGTCTTCGCTAATAAATCCATTTACAAGATCCTCAATATCAACACCTTGGTAAAACAACTTTCCTTCACATGGAATCATGTCACTATCGACAATTGAATACGAACGAATTTCTGAAATCTCAGTAAGCCCTGTTAGCACACCTTTACCACTAATATCACGAAGCCCACGTTTCACTTCATATTTGCCATATAGACTGGAATCAATCTTAAAATTCTCTTGGCACATATCCGCTAATTCTAAAATGTGATGATTAATCTTTACATTACTCTCGGTCATATACACTCATCCTTTCTTTGTATTGTAAGATCATTTCATAGTCAATTTGAACACTCCAGACTCTAACCATTTCAGCAGTAACTAAACGGATGAAAAGTTAATTATGAAATTGCCTCACTATAATAGTATATCATAAAATTACCACTATTAGGTAATTTTCATGTAAATTTTATACTATTTTTAAAAAGAGCCTGGAATACATGCTCTCTCCCGGCTCTTTTTTATTTACGTAAACAGCGGGTCAAAGTGATGCTAGCATTACCTTGGCGACTGTCGCGATAACGAGAGAAATTCGCAGAGCGTGTTTCTTCTCGTTAATTTTTTTATTCTATTTTTAGATTAATTCTTTATTTCCTAAGGTCGCTACCATAATAGCCTTAATTGTATGCATACGGTTCTCAGCTTCATCAAAGACAACATCTGCATGTTCTTCAAATACTTCCTCTGTTACCTCATTGCCCTTTACAGCTGGAAGGCAGTGCATAAAGATAGTCTCTTTCTTACCTGTCTTATTCATTAACTCTTTATTCACTTGATATGGTTTTAATAATGCAACACGCTCTGCCGCCTTATCCTCTTCCCCCATAGAACACCATACATCTGTATAAATAACATCCGCACCTTTTACAGCCTCCACATCATCGCTAATGGTTACTGTAGCATTAGATGTCTGTGCATATTCCTTGCATTCATTTACAAGGGCTTCTTCTGGCCATAAGCTCTTAGGAGCAAGTATCGTAATGTTGACACCCACTTTAGAACAGCCAATCATTAAGCTATTGCCCATATTATTTCTTCCATCACCAACATATACAAAGTTGAGCCCTTTTAATCTGCCAAAATGCTCTTCCATTGTTAATAAGTCTGCTAAGATCTGCGTTGGATGGTATGTATCTGTAAGTCCATTCCATACTGGAACCTTACTGTATTTTGCTAACTTTTCTACATGCTCTTGCTTAAATCCTCTAAATTCAATTCCATCGAACATTCTTCCAAGAACACGTGCAGTATCCTCTACACTTTCCTTTTTGCCAAGCTGAATATCTCCTTTTCCTAAATACTCTGGATGGGCACCTTCATCAACACAACCAACAGTAAAGGAACAACGAGTTCTTGTGGATGGTTTTTCAAAAATAAGTGCAATATTCTTTCCAGCCAATGTATTATGGGTAATACCTTTTTTCTTATCTGCTTTTAGTTTTGCTGCTAACTCCAAGAAATAATTAATTTCTTCTGGTGTAAAATCCTTTAAAGTCAAAAAACTTCTGCCCTTTAAATTCATAATTACACTTCCTTTCTATGTAAGTATATTTATTCATGTATGTGACTATTTATACATTAACTCTATTTTTTGGTTTTGTCAACTGTTTGATTTAAAATCAATAAAATTAACCTAGCTGCCCTGTTTTCCTTACCTTCCGGTCTCTCACTACATACTACTTTTCTACAAAAAAACAGCTAGTATGTATATTCATACTAGCTGTTTTTTTATTCTTATTAATCCAATGTATCTACTGGATAATTTGTTTGTGTTGGATCGCCTTCATCAGCATCCTTCTTAATTGTCTTATTATGATCAAACATTGAAGCCATTAAATCATTCTTTAAGATATATTGAGAAGAGTCCTTCAATTTGATTGCCTGCTTATAATCATCCTCGTAAGGTGTTATATCTAGTTCCTCACCAGTATCTATGTTCCAAGCCCGGCTTCCCTCAAATAACTTCTCTCTTGATATCTCAAACATGACATTGTTCTTTACAAATGATCCTTCAAATAGATATACAGTAAAGGCTACAAATCCATCTTTAGAATTTAATAAATCTCGTCCTAAAATGTATGGCTGTGGAATTGTTATATCAAATAAGTTCATAACTGTAGGCAGGAAATCAATCTGACCACCAGTCGTTTTAACTGTCTTGTGCAGACCGCTGTTAGGAACATGAATGATTAATGGGACTTTAAACATCTCATCAAAATCATAGTCTTTTCCTAAGAACTCTGTCATACGTTCTTTATTCTCACTCATTGTTGCATTAAGACCATGGTGATCACCATAAATGGCAATTACTGTGTTATCATAAACACCCTTTGCTTTTAAGTCTTCAATAAAGTCACCAATTGCTGCATCTGTATATGCAACTGTCTCTAAATACTTACCAAACATAGTACCTTTATCTTTTTCATCTAAATCAAAAAGATATTCAGACTCATCCATATCATATGGATGATGATTTGTAAGTGTATTTAAGAATGCAAAGTATGGTTCGTCTTGTTCTACAATAATATCTGCTGCCTGCGCTAACATTGATTTATCGCTTATACCAAGACCGATTTGTTCAGAGTCATCTAAATCCTCTTTACTATAGAACTGTTGAAATCCTTGATATGGATATGCATTTTCACGGTTCCAGAAGTCTCCATAGTATCCATGTACTGCAAAGGAGTAATACCCTTGTTCACGCATTAACCATGGTAATCCATTATAAGTATTATCTTCATATAAACTGTAGCATTCACGATCGATTACTGGATAAAGACTGTTTAATGTAGAGAACTCAGCATCTACTGTATTACCTTTACCGATATTTGAATAATAATGATCAAAATATAAAGAATTTTCTCCAATCAGTTTATTTAAGTTTGGTGTAATCTCTTTTCCATTGTATTTTGCACCGATTACAAAGTTCTGTAATGACTCAACCTGGATTACGATTAAGTTCTTCCCCTTTGCGATGCCTTTATAATTCGTACTGTTGCTATTTTCAGCAACTTGGTTTACTTCTTGCATTACTTCTTCTTCATCAACACTTGAAGCACTAACATCCTTCATTACCGAGCAAACCACATCATTTACATGGTTGGTAAAGAACTCTACTGTGTTAATTTTGATAAAGTTTCGTGCGCCTAATGGATTAATTGCTATTAAAAGCATTAAGGACACTAATGCATAACGACATCTTTTTACCAGCTTACGAGTAATCTTATACTTTTCAATCCAGATTTCACTGTATTTACGGAAATAATGAAATACAAATGGGATCTCTAATAATAAGATAAAACTTGCTGGTATCAATGTTGCAATAAAGCTGCTTGGTACCTTTGCTACATTACTAGCCTGCCAAAGCTGCTTTACTGATACGGTCTGATTATAATAATTGAAATACATGGTATCAGAAAACATAAGTATTGTAAAACCGGTATATAATATCAAAAATAGTATCGATTTATGCTTTAGCTTACTAGTTGCAAAATCAAAGAACAATAATAATAAGATTAGTATACTTCCAAGTGCAAGGAAGTTCCTTGTCAGTGTAACATCGATTAAGCTGTAGTAGGTTACCAGTTTGATTGTCATAAATACAATCAGCATAAGTGGTGACTGTATTAACTTTTTTACCTTCTGCATGCTTCTTACCCTTTCATAAAAATCAAATGTACTTCTAATCATTTGATTTATTTATATTTTTTATCCTCTATAGATAGTCTCTATCTTGTTGCATTGCTATTATAACTACTTTTCCTTATATTATCTAGTGTCAAAATGATTAATTTTTTCTAAAATATAGAAAATAAGTAGGGCAGATTATCCTTATCATAACCCATCCTACTTATTTTTTATTATTTTCGTTCTAATTCAATTTTATTCGACTTTTCCTTAGTTCTCTTTTGCAACCTCAGTAATTGATTTTACAAGTCCGGCAATTCCCTGAATTTCGGAAGGTACAATAATCTTTGTAGCCTGACCGTCTGCTGCTTTTGCAAATGCTTCTAAGCTCTTTAATTGCAATACCTGTCCAGATGGCTGTGCTTCATTTAAGAAACGAATACCATCTGCATTTGCTTTTTGAATTGACATAATTGCTTCTGCCTGGCCTTCAGCTTCGCGGATTGTAGCTTCTTTCTTAGCTTGTGCACGAAGGATTGCTCCTTCTTTTTCAGCTTCTGCTTCAAGGATTACTGACTGTTTCTTACCTTCTGCACGAAGGATTGCAGATTTCTTTTCACCCTCTGCAATAAGGATTGCTTCACGACGTTCACGTTCTGCCTTCATCTGTCTTTCCATTGCATCTTGGATTGCTGCTGGTGGAATAATGTTCTTAAGTTCAACACGGTTTACTTTAATACCCCAAGGATCTGTTGCAACATCTAGGGAAACTCTCATCTTTGTATTAATAATTTCACGGGATGTAAGTGTTTCATCTAATTCAAGATCACCGATGATATTTCTTAATGTGGTTGCTGTTAAGTTCTCAATTGCCATAATAGGATTTTCTACACCATAAGCAAATAGCTTAGGGTCTGTAATCTGGAAAAATACTACTGTATCAATTCTCATTGTTACGTTATCCTTTGTAATAACTGGCTGTGGTGCAAAGTCTACTACTTGTTCTTTTAATAATACCTTTTTTGCAACACGGTCAATTAGTGGAATTTTAATGTGAAGTCCAACACCCCATGTTGACTGATAACCTCCAAGTCGTTCAAGAATGTACGCTTGGGCTTGTGGTACTACTTTTACACATGTAGCTAAAAGTAATAATACGATTGCTACAAATACAATTAAAATAATTACTGGTACTGATATTGTGTTCATATTATTCTCCTCCTAAATTTGATTTTCGTCTTTATGTTCTTGTTCTTTTTTTGTGTCAATCTCAACAATTGCCTTTACACCTGTAATCTTAACAATTCTTACAATAGTTCCTACCGGTATAATCTGATTGTCTACGCTTCTAGCCGTCCAATCAAGTCCATTCAAATTAACAACACCTGCATTATCAATGTTATTGATTGTTTCAACTACCTTAGCCTCAGCGCCAATCAAACTCTCTGTATTAGTGGCCACACGACTCTTATTGAAGTAATTTACTGCTAACGGTCTCGTGAATACTAACAGTATAATGGATAAGACAAAGAAAATTATAATTTGTACTACCACGTTCAATCCACATACCGCAGCAATAAATGCTACTAATGCACCTCCAGCAAACCAGATTGTTGTAAGCCCTAAGGTCGCAATCTCAATGAGTAAGAATAAACATAGCAAAATGAGCCACGCAATTGATTCAGCTTCCATACAATTTCCCCTTTCTACTTATCACCATATACAGCAGATGTTCCTTCTGAGTAAATGGATTACAAGTTCTTCTAAACTCAATTGTAACAGATAAACCTGTAAATTCAACGATTTTGGCTTTTTCTAAGCTGATTCTAATATTTCTTTAAATTTACTTAATTATACCCAATCCTTTTCTTATTTAAACGAAAAAAGGACTAGGATACTCCAAATAGGAAACTCTAGTCCATTTTTACAAGTCTTTATTATTTTCTTCTTTGTCTTGCTACTTCAAACATAAGGATGGAAGCTGCCATAGCTGCATTTAAAGATTCTACTTTTCCGGCCATTGGAATCTTTACTAAGCAGTCTGCTTGTCTTGATATTTCATCGGATAATCCATTTGCTTCATTTCCAATTAAGAAACCACATGATTTCTTATAATCAAATGCTTCATAATTATCTGTTCCTTTTAAATGGGCAGCATATAAGGTAATCCCATTTTCTTTCATCTGCCCAACTACAGCATTTAAATCTTCCACATAACAAAATGGTACTCTAAAGATAGAACCCATAGTGGAACGGATTACTTTTGGATTAAAAATATCTACGGACTCTTTAGAAAGAATTACTCCGGTTACTCCAGCACCTTCTCCAGAACGTAAAATCGTACCTAAGTTTCCTGGATCGCGTAAATCCTCCAATACCATAACATGTGAATTTTCAGCATTTATAATATCTGCAACTTGATAAGATGGCATCTTTACAACTGCAAGAATGCCTTGTGGTGTAATCGTATCGCTCATTTCTGCAAATACCTTATCAGCCACTAACTCATACTCTAACTTAGAGATAA
Source organism: bacterium (assembly GCA_030539495.1). Taxonomy (GTDB): domain Bacteria; phylum Bacillota; class Clostridia; order Lachnospirales; family Lachnospiraceae; genus KM106-2. Next base: position 15,274 of record JAUNRX010000038.1, read on the forward strand.
ATCCTCCATGTGTTCTCTTTAAGTCCTCTTCTGCACTTTCTGATATATAAGCTTCTAAGATGCCATATTCGAATGCCTCTTCTACCATCTTAATTCCTTCAACAAGAAAAGCGCCTTTTTCTTTTCTAGCCTTTGCTTTTTTCTTTAAAAGGACTACTTGTTTTACTTTTGCATTACTGCTGCTACTAATCATCTCTATATACTCTCATTCTAAACTAGGATTATAAACTACTCTTTTGGTTTGCTAATTTGTTTAACACTTCATTGTTACCAATTACTACTAAGGTATCATTTTCAGTTAATAACTCATCTGGATCCATATTGATCTCCACCTTGCCATTATGCTTTAGTCCAATTACATTGACTTTATAGCTTTGACGAAGGTTTAGCTCTCTTAAGGAATGACCGCCCCAGCTTGCAGGCACGTCCACTTCCATAATGGAAGTTGTTTCTGAAAGTTCTGTTGCATTGAATAGATTTCCTTGTACTAAGTTGTTGGCAATACGGATACCTGTTTCTTTTTCAGGGAATACGATGCGGTCTGCACCTACCTTCTTAAGCACTTTTGCATGAATTTCATTTCTTGCTTTTGCTAATACGAAAGGCACTCCTAATTCCTTTGCCAAAATAGTGATCATAACGCTTGCTTCTAGGCTTTGTCCGATGGCAATAATGGCTGCATCATAGTTTCCAATTCCTAATGAGGCAATTGTCTCACTGTCACAAACATCTGCTTGTACCGCATACGTCACGATATCTGCCAACTCCTGAATTTTTTCCTCATCTTTATCTACTACTAAGACTTCACTTCCGCTTTCTGCTAATGCTTTTGCTACAGCTCCGCCAAATCTACCTAAACCAAATACGACAAACTCTTTCTTCTGCATACTCTTTCCTCACTATCCTACTAATATCTTATCTGCCGGTAACTTTCTTGAGTTACAAACATCTTTTTTACGTGCATTAAATGCAAGTGCCAAAGTAATTGGACCAATACGTCCCAAATACATGGTAAAGATAATAATGATCTTACCAATTTCACTAAGTTGAGGTGTAACACCACGTGTTAAGCCAACGGTTGCAATTGCTGATGTACTTTCATAAATAATATCTAGAAAGTCTGCCTGCTCAGTAATACAAAGTAAGAGGGTTCCTGTAAATAATACAAATAAACTGATTCCTGTTACTGTAATTGCTTTTCTTACATAGTTCTCAGGTATTCTTCTATGGAATGCCTCTACATCCTGCTTATTCTTTATGCTTGACCATAAGGATAGGAATAATACGACCACGGTAACCGTCTTAATCCCACCTGCAGTACCACTTGGTGATCCGCCGACAAACATAAAAATCAGGTATAAAAAGCAGCTGCCTTGTTCAAACCTGTCTTGTGCAATCGTTGCAAACCCGGCAGTTCTTGTTGTTACGGATTGGAAGAAGGAAGCTAATACCTTATCTCCCATACTCATAGTTCCAATAGTATCTTGATTATCAAACTCAATGGCAAAGGTAAGGATTGCCCCCGATAAAATTAAAAAAATGGTTGTTGTTAGAACTAACTTTGTATGTAGTTCCAATTTATTTAATAATCGGTCTCTCTTAATATTCCCGGCTTTGTATTCTCTTCCGATATGAAGGATGTCCCACCATACTGGGAAGCCAATACCTCCGAGAATAATTAATACCATAGTATTTATATTAATTAAAACATTTGTCTGATATGGGATGAGGCTGGAATCTCCAATTAAATCAATTCCTGCATTACAAAATGCGGATATTGAAGTAAATACCGCCATTCCTGCTCCCTTTACTGCTCCGTAATCAGGAATAAACTGAATAGCATAAAATACTGCGCCGATTCCTTCAATCAGAAATGTTCCCTTTAAAATCTTAATCGTTAATTTTACCAAGCCTTGTAATGTATCAAGGTTATAGGCATCCTGAATTAACAGACGTTCTTTTAATGTGATCCTTCTTCGTAACGCAAGTAAAATAGTCGTAGTAATTGTTACAATACCAAGACCACCAAACTGAATTAAGATCAAAATTACAATCTTTCCAAATAGACTCCAATGTGTTGCCGTCGTTACCGTGGTAAGACCGGTCACACAAGTTGACGTTGTTGCCATAAATAAGGCATCCACATAATTCGTTGCATTTCCATCTGCTGATGCAATTGGTAACGTTAACAATATGGATCCGATTACGATTAATGCCAAGAAACCAAACGATATGATTTGTGTTGTAGAGATATCGCGTCTCTTACTAAACATCTCTGCGATTCTGTCTTTTATGGCCATTAATTTACTGGTTTTTATATCACCCATAGCTTCATTCCTCTTGTATTTTCACCTAACTAGTTTATATTTTGCATTAGAAAAAATCATCATAACACAATATAACATTGTCATATTGTACCTCAAATAAATGTAGTTTTCAAGGATTTTACTTCCAGCGTCAACTGGGTGTCTTGATAATCACCTAGTCACACCCTTAATATATCCTAATTTTAATTTATGTAAACATCAGTGTCTTTCTTCTAGTTTTCCTTTAATAACTGTTCTAGTTCTTTAGAAGCCTGCTCATATGTTTCAAACACAATTCCTTTCATTCCTACTTCCTTGGCAGCCGCTATATTTACCTTTGTATCATCTAGAAATACACATTCTTCTGCACGTAATCCATAGTTTGTAAGTAACTTTTGATAAATTGCATGATCTGGCTTTAATAGTTTTACATAGGCAGAAACAATACCGCCCTCCATTAATGGTAAGAATTCAAATACTTTTTTCTTATGGCACTCAAAGAAAGATCTCTGATAATTAGATAGATAGTATAAATGATATCCTCGTTTCTTTAAGTCCATAAGCCATTTCTGAGTATACTTGTATTGCTCCACAATTCGCTCTGCATTGGCAAATACCAAGTCAATCTCATGCTCTAATCCTTCATTCTTCTCTTTCATCTTCGCAATGACTTGTTCTTCTGGCAGAATGCCACGATCAAGCTCTTTCCAAAGGTCTGTCATAATCATGCCATGTTGTAGCCGTTCAATGACATCATCTGAGAATGAAAGCTCTTCCATTAGCTCATGCCAACGAAAATACACCATTACATTTCCTATATCAAATACAATATTTCTGACCATTTGATTACCCCCTTAAAAATAGTCTAAGAGTATATTACCATATAATGGTTTTTATTTATAGTAGATGCTTTCATCCCTATAACATTGTTGCATATGCTCTTTCAGTCCCTGTACTTCAATTATCTCATCTGTCTCCCTAATTGTTTCTTTTGGAAACGGAATAACTTCGATGGTATTTGTCACAAAATCCACTAACTTTTGATCCGGCAGCACTGTAGCCACATCACATGGAAGTTGTTTGTTATTGCGGATACAGTCAAATACCTCTCTAAAATAGGTAAACCTCTGGTTATTTGGACAGTCATAATAAACCTCTTCTGCTGTATCTTTCTTAACCAGAATTCTGCCTTCCTCTCCCACAGGATAGGTGATTTTTGCATGTTCACATATTAACTCAAATTTAGGAGTTTCCGATTGGTCCGATACCATGGTTGCCATATAATAAAGAGGGATATTATTTTTAGTAATCATGCTTAAGTAACAGGTATCAAATGTTTCAATGGCATGGGCAACATAACACTCTCCGGTTATTTCTTTTATCTCAGCATCGGTATGCATCTGCTCTCCTGCTAAAAAAAGCAAGTTATGTATAAAATGAGACGTACAATTGGATAATACCGAGTCGTTAATTGGTTCTCCATTCGCTCCCCTCTTCCTTCCTTTCCAGTTACTTTCACTAAAGTAAGTTTTCGGACGGTTCCAATTTACAATTGCCTTTGCAGAAGTCAGTCTACCAAACTTTCCTTCAAGCAGGACTCTCTTTAGATCTAAAATGCCCTTTGAATAGGACCATTGGTATCCGACTGCTACGTGGCAACCCTGCTTCTTTGCATACTCCATAATCTCCATACACTGTGCCGTTGTGGTTGTAGCAGGTTTCTCACATAAAACAGAGACCTTATGAGAAAGTGCACACATAACTTCTTTATAGTGGATATGCATTGGTGTGGTTATCATGGCCACATCTGCTTCTTCATTCAATAAACATTCCTCTATTGTCTTGTAAAATGATATGTTTTTCTCTTTTAGTTTCTTATAATAATTACTGTTCTCCGGATTTCTGCTTACTACGGCAACAAGCTGATCCTTACTCTCCTCCTCTAATAATGGCTCAATAAAATGACTTCCATATCCATTTAGTCCAGTTAAGATAATCTTCATAGTCTAATACCTTCTTTCGTTATATTACTACATACTTTATCATAAAATTACTATCTCTTCTCTACCTTTACAAGAATACCTTATATAAAAAAAGCAGAGAACTCATTATAAGCTCTCTGCCCTTTTTCTATTTTTATTCTTCTTCGTTCATGTTTGCTAACTTAGCCGCTTGGTCTGCTGCAATTAAGCTGTCGATTACTTCTTGGATATCTCCATCCATGATTGCATCAAGACGGTGAAGAGTTAATTTAATTCTATGATCTGTTACACGACCTTGTGGGAAGTTGTAAGTACGGATCTTTTCGGAACGGTCACCAGTACCAACTTGGCTCTTACGAGCTTCTGCTTCTGCACTGTGTGCTTTTTCCATTTCTAAATCGTATAATTTTGTACGAAGTACTTTTAACGCTTTATCTTTATTCTTTAACTGAGATTTTTCATCCTGACAAGAAATAACGATACCTGTTGGGATATGTGTTAAACGAACTGCGGAATCTGTTGTATTTACACACTGTCCACCGTTACCGGATGCACGGAATACATCGAATTTACAGTCGTTCATGTTGATTTCAACGTCAACTTCTTCTGCTTCAGGCATGATTGCTACTGTTGCTGTAGAAGTATGGATACGTCCGCCAGATTCTGTTACAGGAACACGTTGTACACGGTGTACACCGGATTCATATTTTAACTTGGAGTATGCACCTTGACCAGAGATCATAAATACAACTTCCTTGAAACCACCGATACCATTTTCGTTCACACTCATCATGTCAACTTTCCAACGGTTACGTTCTGCATATCTTGTGTATACACGGTATAATTGAGAAGCGAATAATGCAGCTTCATCACCACCGGCACCTGCACGGATTTCAACGATAACGTTCTTATCATCGTTAGGGTCCTTAGGTAATAATAAGATCTTCATGTGTTGTTCTAATTCTGCAACACGTTCTTTACATTCGTTTAATTCTTCTTTTGCAAGCTCACGCATTTCTTCATCAGTTTCTTCTTCGATCATGCTTAAGCTATCTTCGATGCCTTGTTTCATTTCTTTGTATTCTTTGTACGCATCTACGATTGGTGTTAAATCATTTTGTTCTTTCATTAACTTACGGAATCTAGCCTGATCATTGATAACACTTGGCTCATTTAATTCATCCATAATTTCTTGATATCTGATTAGCAGATCTTCTAACTTGTCAAACATTATAAATCCTCCATTCAAGCACGCTACTGTAGAAGTCTACCGCTTACTACTCTGTCACGTCCTGTTAAATCTTTAATTACTTTCACATCTATATAACCGGCTTCTTTTAAAAGCGTGCTTACTGCCTCGCCTTGGTCATAGCCAATTTCAAAAATAATGGTCCCAGTCTTATTTAAATACTGATGAGATGCCTTTACTATCTTTCTATAGAACTCTAATCCGTCCTCTGTTCCATCAAGTGCCAGCATTGGCTCATGAAGGCGAACTTCGGGCATCAGCTCATCGATATCTTTTGTTGGGATATATGGTGGGTTAGATACAATCACATCAAAGGTATCTGTTACATTGCTAAATAAATCGCTCTGAAGCAATGTGACATCCGCCTCTAACAACTGTTTGTTCTTATTTGCGACCTCTAATGCCTTTTCACTAATATCTACTCCGCATGCTTTCGAAAGCGTCGTGCATTTGGATAAAGAAATAATGATACAGCCTGATCCGGTGCAGACGTCTAAAACACTCTTATTTTCGCATATCTTGAGCGCTTCTTCAACTAAAATTTCCGTTTCCTGTCTTGGTGTGAGTACATTTTCGTTTACATAGAACTCAAAACCGTAGAAATCCCTGCTATTTGTAATCTGACTTAATGGTATTCTTTCCTTTCTCTTTTCAAGCAAAGAAAGATACCACTGATACTTTTCAGGATCAGCTGCGGCATTCATGTCCATATAATACGTGGCACGAGTTACCCCAAAACAATACTCCAGCAAATACCAGGCATCAAGGTCTGCTTCCTCAATTGAAGCAGCATTTAATACTTCTTTTCCTTCTCGTAACACTTGTTCTAAGGTTAACATGCCAATACCTCATTTACTACTATTATTTGCCTTTGCTATAAATCTATTCTTTGTCCTTGCCAAGGAAACCTCTCCAGTCAAAGACTGCTTCTACTGATGCAATGGCAACCTCAATCATAGAATCATCTGGTTCCCTTGTTGTCATTCCCTGTAACCACATACCTGGTCTGGAAATTGCGGCAACGAACTTACTTTCACTTCTTCCTGCAAGACGGATTACTTCATAAGATACTCCGGCAATGACAGGAACTAATAATAAACGGATTACCGTTTTTAACATAATATTATCCACACGAATAAAGATGAAGAAAATACTACTGATGATAATTACAAATAGCAGGAAGCTCGTCCCGCATCGTTTATGTTCTCTGGATTGTACTCGAACATTTTCTACCGTTAAATCATATCCATTCTCGATACAATTAATCGTCTTATGCTCTGCTCCATGATACATAAATACCCTCTGTATGTCTTCCATCTGTGAGATCAAGAGGATATATGCCATAAAGATGACCAGGCGAAGGATTCCTTCAATTATCCCAAGTACAAAGCTGCTCTTTACAACTCTGCCTAGCAGTACGGACAATCCCATTGGTAATAGGATAAAGATGCCGATTGCTAATAATATGGATAGTGTAATCGTAAATGCCATAAATAATGTATCCGACTTCTCTTTTTCTTCCTTCGGTGGCTTGCCGGAAGCCGCACGTTTTGCAGCCTTCACAGCTTTCTTTTCTTCTTTTTGCTTTGCCTTTAACTTCTCTTTTTCAGACATTGCTTCTTCATCATCATAAAATGATGCTGAATATGTGATAATCTTTGTTCCAATCACTAAGGATTCAACAAAGGAAACAACGCCTCGAACAATTGGAAGTCCAAAAAACTTACTTTTTTGTGTCAAGCTATTGCAGTCATGATTTACTACTTCAATTTCTTCATTAGGCTTTCTTACAGCAACTGCATATACGTCTTTATTTCTCATCATGACGCCTTCAATTACCGCCTGCCCGCCAATTCCACTTGGTTTCATATACTCATCACCCACTTTTCCTAATACTTAGAACTTTGAACAATGTGACGCTATTTCTATTTTAACTCGTGTCTCTAACACGAATGTTATGCTATTTTACTTTCATTAAAAACAAAGTGTCCTCGACACAACAACTCCCCAGCCCTCATTTATAGGGGCCGCAAGACTTCCAAGTCAAAGACACTTTGCACGCGCCGAACCTGGTCGCGACAGCGACATTTTCCACTTAGGTGAGTCGCATTCTGACTTTCTATTTTTAGAAAGCCTATTTTGTTACCTCGTAATTGCAATGCAGTTTCCTAGGTAACAAAAAAAAGGCTGAGATTATATAACCTCAACCTCGTTTTCATTATTAGTCTTGTTTTAAACCGTACTTACGGTTGAACTTATCAATAGCACCTTGAGCGGATGCTGCTCTTTGTTGTCCAGTGTAGAATGGATGACATTTAGAACAGATTTCAACGTGGATTTCTGGTTTTGTTGATCCTGTTACAAATTCGTTACCACAGTTGCAAGTAACTTTTGCTTGGTGGTAATTTGGATGGATACCTTCTCTCATGTTTTCACCTCTTTACAAACGTAATCATATTAAAGTTGACTTAGTCAATCTTATTTATCTTATAAACAGCTTTTTCATTATAACATAGCTTTCTTTCGTTTGCAACCCTTTTAGACTAATTTTGTCTTTTTGATAATTTCAATAAACTCTTCATTTGATTTGGTTTTTATAAAGTTATCAATAATTCTTTCCAGTGCTTCATCGGATTTCATTCCGTTTAATGCCCTTCTCATTAGATAAGTTGCTTCCATCTCTTGTTGATTTAACAATAGGTCATCTCTTCTTGTACTTGACTTAGGCAAGTCAATTGCTGGGAAAATTCTCTTTTCCGATAAACTACGGTCTAAGACAAGTTCCATATTACCGGTTCCTTTAAATTCTTCAAATACCACATCATCCATACGGCTGCCTGTATCTACAAGTGCTGTTGCAAGGATGGTAAGACTTCCGCCCTCACGCATGTTTCTTGCTGCACCAAAGAATCTCTTTGGCATATGGAGTGCTGCTGGATCCAAACCACCGGAAAGGGTTCTTCCGCTTGCTTGTACCGTTAAGTTATATGCTCTTGCAAGTCTTGTAATGCTATCTAGTAAGATAATGACATCTTTCTTATGCTCTACCAAGCGTTTTGCACGTTCAATTACCATTTCTGAAACACGTTTATGATTTTCTGGAAGTTCATCAAATGTAGAGTAAATAACTTCTACATGATCACCTTCGATGGACTCCTTAATATCGGTAACTTCTTCTGGACGTTCATCGATTAATAAAATGATCATATTCATTTCAGGATGATTCTTAGTAACTGCTTTTGCCACTTGTTTTAATAGAGTCGTCTTACCTGTCTTTGGTTGGGAAACGATCATGCCACGTTGTCCCTTTCCGATTGGACTGACTAAATCCATCATACGCATAGCTACCGGGCCGCCTGGTGTCTCCAAACGAATACGTTCATTTGGGAAAATTGGCGTCAAGTCTTCAAACTTTTTACGTCTGGCTGCTTCGACTGGTGGAAATCCATTTACTGATTTCACATATAATAATGCACCGAATTTCTCATTTTGACTCTTGATACGAATGTTCCCTTCCACGATATCGCCTGTCTTTAAATTGAAACGTCGGATTTGCGCTGGAGATACATAAACATCGTTCTCTCCCGGAAGATAATTATCACAACGAATAAATCCATATCCATCAGGAAGTACTTCTAAAATCCCCTGTTTGATCACGCCGCTGTCTAACTGTTCCAGATCACGGTTCATGTTTTCATTTTTTGTATTTGAGTCTTTATTTTGTTGTGTTTTCCCTTCATAGTGCGCAGTATTACTATAATTAGTATTGTGCATTGGACGTTCTTTATGCATTGGTCTTTGCACTTGCTCTCTTGGTTGTGATACAGGTTCCCTTTTTCCTGCATCTTTACTATAATCTTCTTTTTTATGTTCTTCTTTTATCTGTTCCACTTTTGGCTGCTCAATAGTATTCTCACGATCAAAACTAACTAATTTATCAATTAACTCTTGCTTTCTTAATGCAGAAACATTTTTTAACCCTTTTTCTTTTGCAATTTCCTTTAGGCTTGCAAGAGACATTGTTTCATATTGCTTACTCATACATTTCTCCTTTTCGGCATTAACCATTTATACATTATTTCATAAAAGTTTTCATGAATGCATTTATATTTATTTTTAATTTGACTGTTTTGGATTCTTATAAAGATATTAGACTAAATTGTGACAGAACATCTAAGACTACAGTATATTATTGTGGGGATTTCTCACACTAAGATATACATATGTATCCCTAAGAATATAACAAATTGTAATTATAGGAACTACTTTATTTATTACCTTACTAAGTCTATATTATACACCTTGCGAATAAGGTTGAAAAGTATTTTTCCAAAGTATTTGAACCTTGATTTCAAATGTTGCAAATGATATGATTACTATATTAGACTCTGACTTTCGTCAGCATATAATAAGAAGTAATACGTAATGAGCAAGTCAGAACGCTTTACTTTGCCTGTTGCTTGCTCGCAAAAAAAATAAGGATTAGGTGATTAGATATGACAACAAATGAAAAAGCTTTAGCTCTTCATAAAGAATGGCAAGGCAAGATAAACACTACTCCAAAATGCGAAGTAAAAAGTCGTGAAGACTTGGCAATTGCATATACTCCTGGAGTTGCAGAACCATGTAAAGTAATTGCAAAAGACAAAGAAGCCGCTTATACGTATACAATTAAAAGCAACACAGTAGCCGTCGTTTCCGATGGAAGTGCTGTCCTTGGTCTTGGTAATATCGGACCATATGCTGCTATGCCTGTTATGGAAGGGAAAGCAGTCTTATTTAAAGAATTTGGTAATGTGAATGCATTTCCAATCTGTCTTAATACACAAGACACCGAAGAAATCATTCAGACTATTGTAAATATCGCTCCTGCATTCGGAGGCATCAACTTAGAAGACATCAGTGCTCCTCGTTGTTTTGAAATCGAATCCAGATTAAAGGAACTTCTTGATATTCCTGTGTTCCATGATGATCAACATGGTACAGCAATTGTCGTTCTTGCCGGTATCATTAATTCTTTAAAAATCGTGCAAAAGAAAAAAGAAGACTGTAAAGTTGTAATCAACGGTGCCGGTTCTGCTGGTATTGCTATCTGCAAACTTCTACTAAACTACGGGTTTAAAAATATTGTTATGTGTGACAAATCAGGTGTTCTACAAGAAGGAAATGAAGGTCTTACATGGGCACATGAAGAAATCATGAAAGTTACAAATCCAAATAATGAAACGGGTAAATTAGTAGATGCAATCAAAGGCGCTGATATCTTTGTAGGCGTAAGTGCTCCTAATATTGTAACAAAAGAAATGGTTGCTTCCATGAATAAGGATTCCATCCTATTTGCAATGGCAAATCCTGTTCCTGAAATCATGCCGGATGTTGCGAAAGAAGCTGGTGCCCGTATTGTTGGTACTGGACGTTCCGACTTCCCTAATCAAGTAAATAATGTAGTTGCTTTCCCTGGTATCTTTAAAGGTGCTCTAGAAGGACGTGCTGCACAAATTACGGAAGAAATGAAATTAGCTGCTGCCAATGCAATTGCTAATTTGGTAGATGAAAAAGATTTAAACGAAAATAATATTATGCCAGAGGCATTCGATCCACGTGTAGCAACGGTAGTAAGCGAAGCCGTTAAATCACATATTAAAAGATAAACTTATCAATTTGCTTTAAAATAACCGAACATAGAAACGAGGTTCTTCTTGAATTCAATGAAATTATGGGGAGACAAGCCCTACCAGTCTTTAAATTATTACTTAAAAGAACAGTATCACGAAAAGATATACAAACTGTCCTTAAATGGCGGTATGACCTGTCCAAACCGCGACGGTAAAATCAGTTATGGCGGATGTATCTTTTGTAGCGAAGGTGGCTCAGGTGACTTTGCCGAAGACCATCTTTTATCTATTACAGCACAAATTGAAGCAGCCAAAGAAAAAATGCACGGAGCAACAGTAACTAAGACTGTTGGCCAGAAGTACATTGCATATTTTCAAGCGTATACCAATACCTACGCCCCTGTCTCGGTCTTAAGAAAACTTTTTTATGAAGCAATCAATCATCCGGATATCGTAATCTTATCCATTGCGACAAGACCCGATTGCCTAGATGATGAAATTCTAGATTTATTAGCAGAATTAAATAAGATTAAGCCTGTCTGGGTTGAACTCGGACTTCAGACCATGCATGAAGAAACTGCTATCCTAATTAATCGTGGATACCCATTATCTTGTTTTGAAGATGCTGTCAAAGGTCTTTCCAAACGAAATATCAACACGATTGTCCATGTGATCTTAGGACTTCCTGGTGAAACTAATGAACATATCCTTGAGACGGTTACGTATTTAAATATGCTTCCAATCCAGGGCATTAAGTTCCAGCTTCTTCATGTATTAAAGAATACCAAGCTTGCTGATTATATCGATCAGGTTCATTTATATTCACTAGAAGAATATATCGCATTATTAATCGATTGTATTGCTCATACAAGGCCAGATATCATAATTCATAGAATTACAGGAGATGGTCCCAAAAAACTGTTGCTCGCACCGCTTTGGAGCAGTAACAAAAAACTAGTGTTAAATTCTATCCATAAAGCCATGAAAGAAACAAGTACATGGCAAGGTAAGTACTATAAGGAGGTGTAAAGATAGATGCAACCAGATACATTAACCTTATACAAATTAATCATCTTATTTATTTTAGATAAAGTAGATTTTCCTCTGACAAACGCCCAGGTTTCTGATTTCATATTAGAAAAAGAATACACAAACTATTTCAACATACAGCAGGCGATTTCAGAGCTTACATCCCAAGAATTAATTACTGTATCCTCTATTCGTCATAGTTCCTACTATCGAATTACAGATACAGGAAAAGAAACACTAGAATTCTTCAGCAATAAGATCTCAGATGCAATTAAAGAAGATGTCTTGGAATATCTAAGAACTAATAAATACTCTCTTCGTGAAGAAGTCTCCAATATCGCAGATTATTACGAAGAAAAGAAAAATGAATTTGTCGTTCGCTGCCAGGTAAAAGAGCAGGCAAGTTCCATTATTGACCTTAGCCTAACTGTTCCAACAGAAGAAGCTGCCATTGCAATCTGCAACAACTGGAAGAAAAATAGCCAGGAAGTATATAGTTATCTAATGAAGACTTTATTAGAAGACTAAAGAACAAAGTGTGTGTTCCACACACTCTCGCGTCTTAAGTCCTTTACAAGGA
>JAUNRX010000165.1 GCA_030539495.1 bacterium
TTGAGGATGAGATGATTGTAAAGGTTGATAAGAACATTGCTTGTGAGGCAGATCAGGTGATTGATGCCACAAATCAATACGTAATGCCTGGATTTATTGATCTACATGTTCATCTTAGAGATCCAGGATTGCTTTATAAAGAGACAATTGAGACTGGAGCAAAGGCGGCAGCAAGAGGTGGATTTACCACAATTTGTCCAATGCCAAATACAAAGCCAGTGACTGATTGTGCCGAAGTAGTTCGTTATGTAATTGATAAGTCAAAAGAACTTGGAATTGTAAATATTCTTCCAGTTGGAGCAGTAACGGTTGGACAAGAAGGTACTATCCTTGCAGATTTAAAAGGAATGAAAGAGGCTGGCATCGTTGCAATTAGCGAAGATGGCAAGTCAGTTATGTCAACGGACCTTTACATAAAGGCCATGCAGGAAGCAAAAAAATTGAATCTCCCAGTGCTTGCCCATTGTGAAGATAAACCGCTTGTTCGAGGTGGTGTAATCAATGCAGGGAAGAAAGCAGAAGAATTTAGATTAAATGGAATTACCAATGCAGTTGAAGACGTGATTACCGCAAGGGATATTTTTATGGCAAAAGAAGCAGGATGCCATTTACACTTATGTCATTGCAGTACAGAAGACAGCGTTCGACTTGTAAAGATGGCAAAAGAGATGGGAGTAAGTATTTCAGCGGAAGTATGCCCACATCATTTTACATTAGCAGATGAAGATATTACAAAAAACCATGGTGATTTTAAGATGAACCCACCTCTTAGAAGCAGAAAAGATGTAGCAGCTCTAAAGCAAGGGCTAAAAGAGGGGATTATGGATGTGATTGCAACAGATCATGCTCCTCATGGGGAAGAAGAAAATAAGCAGACAATGGATAAAGCTCCTTTCGGAATTGTGGGACTTGAAACCGCATTCCAGCTTACTATAACAGAATTAGTAAAACCAGGCATTATTACACCAATGCAAATGGTTGAAAAGTTAAGCGTTAATCCAGCAAAGGTATTAGGAATTAAAAAGGGTTCTATTGCCGTGGGCATGCCTGCCGATATTGCCATTGCTGATTTTAATAAAGAAACTAAAATTGATAAGACTACATTTTTCTCAAAAGGACATAATACTCCATTTGACGGAAAGCAGGTAGTAGGGGAAGTAACTACGACAATCTGCAATGGAACTGTAGTATATAGCGTAAAGTAAGACTTAACAAAATTGATGTATAAGAAGGAAAGGATGTCACAAGAATGATTAACAAATTAGTAAAGAAAATTGAAGCAAATAAAGCACCTATCGTAGTAGGATTAGATCCTATGCTCTCCTATGTTCCAGAACATATCAAAGTAAAGGCATTTGAAGAAAAAGGCGAGACACTAGCTGGAGCAGCAGAAGCAATTTGGCAGTTTAACAAAGGGATTATAGATGCAACATATGATATTATTCCAGCGGTAAAACCTCAGATTGCAATGTATGAACAATTTGGTGTGGAAGGTGTTATGGCATTCAAAAAGACAGTTGATTACTGTAAAGAAAAAGATTTGGTAGTCATTGGTGACATTAAACGTGGAGATATTGGATCTACATCAGAAGCATATGCAGTAGGCCATTTAGGAAAAGTTCAAGTAGGAAATAATAGTTTCTATGGCTTTAATGAAGATTTTGTTACAGTAAATCCATATCTAGGTTCCGATGGAATCACTCCATTTACAAAGGTTTGTAAGGAAGAAAAGAAAGGGATGTTTATCCTTGTTAAGACTTCTAATCCTTCCAGTGGAGAATTCCAAGACCAATTGATCGATGGCAAGCCATTATACCAGATGGTTGCTGAAAAGGTAGATGAATGGGGCCAGGACTGTATGGGTGACAGCTATAGTTACATAGGAGCTGTTGTTGGTGCAACTTATCCTGAAATCGGTAAAGTACTTCGTGATGTTATGCCAAAGGCTTATATTTTAGTACCAGGTTACGGTGCTCAGGGTGGCAAAGGTGCTGATCTTGTTCATTATTTCAACAAAGACGGATTAGGCGCAATTGTTAACTCTTCTCGAGGAATTATTGCAGCGTACAAACAGGAACAATATACTGCATTTGGTCCAGAATGTTATGCAGATGCTTCCAGACAGGCTGTCATCAACATGAGAGAAGACCTTATGAACGCAATTGCTAATAAATAATTAATAAAGGCGAAATGTACGTAGTGTAGGAACTAGGTATATTTCGCTTTTTTATTTACATGAACAACGAGCAAATATGTCATTAAGTTTGCAATATCGACAAGATTGTTGAAATTGCTACTTGAATTGTATGAGCTTATATTATATAATGTTAAAAATTTATGCAATAATGAATTTAAAGGAGTAGGAGAAATAGTCATGTCGAAAGCAGTTAAGAAGAACGTAATGATAGAACGAACAGAAGAAATCAGCAACGGTATTTACAGCATGTATTTAGTAGATTCAGAAATTGCGAATCAAGCAAAGCCAGGACAATTTGTTTCGTTATATAGCAAAGACGGAAGTCGTTTATTACCAAGACCAATTAGCATTTGTGAAATTGACCAGGTAAGAGGGGCTCTCCGTCTTGTTTATCGTATTGCAGGAAAAGGTACTGAAGAGTTTTCCAAATTAAAAGCAGGCGACACGATCTCAGTGATGGGGCCACTTGGAAATGGATTTATGATGGAAGAAGGAAAAACCATTTTAATCGGTGGTGGAATTGGAATTCCTCCAATGCTTGAACTTGCAAAACAGCTTAGCAGCAATGGTGTGACGGTACAGATGGTACTTGGATACCGTGATCAGCTATTCCTAAATGAAGAATTTGAAAACTATGGAAACGTCTACATATCGACTGAAGATGGTAGCGTTGGAACAAAGGGTAATGTCATCGATGCAATCAAAGAAAATAATCTGGATGCCGATATCATTTACGCTTGCGGACCTACGCCGATGCTTCGTGGGGTAAAAGCTTTTGCCTCAGAATATAATATAAGAGCCCAGATTTCCTTAGAGGAGAAAATGGCTTGCGGAATTGGAGCCTGCCTTGCATGTACTTGTAAGACAAAGGAAAAAGATCATCATTCAAATGTAAATAACAAACGTATTTGCAAAGATGGTCCAGTTTTCTATGCACAGGAGGTAGAGTTATAATGAATACAGCAGTAAATTTTGCAGGAGTAACACTAAATAACCCAGTCTTAACTGCATCTGGAACGTTCGGATCAGGAGCAGAGTACTCTGACTTTGTTGATTTAAACAAGCTTGGAGGAGTAGTAACAAAGGGAGTTGCCAATATTCCATGGGAAGGAAATCCTACACCGAGAGTTGCAGAAACTTCTTCTGGAATGTTAAATGCAATCGGTTTACAAAATCCAGGAATCGACTTATTTGTAAAACGAGATATTCCATTTTTACAACAATATGACACTAAGATTATCGTCAATGTATGCGGAAAAAGCGTTGCAGATTATTGTGAAGTAGTAGAACGCCTTGCAGAAGAGAGAGTGGATTTGTTAGAAATCAATATTTCTTGTCCAAATGTAAAAGAAGGTGGAATTGCATTTGGTCAGAATCCTAGGTTTGTAGAAGAGATTACGCATGAATTGAAAAAGCGTGCAAAACAGCCAATCATTATGAAGCTTAGCCCAAATGTTACAGATATTACAGAGATGGCAAGAGCAGCTGAAGCTGGTGGTGCAGATGGTCTTTCCTTAATCAATACATTGACAGGAATGAAGATCGACGTTGACAGAAGAAGCTTTGCTTTGGCAAATAAGACAGGCGGTTTATCAGGTCCAGCAATCAAGCCTGTTGCCGTAAGAATGGTATATCAGGTAGCCAATGCAGTAAAGCTTCCAATTATCGGAATGGGCGGTATTACGACGGCATATGATGCATTAGAGTTTATGATGGCAGGGGCTACGGCAATCAGCGTAGGAACTGCAAACTTTGCAAATCCATATGCAACAGAGGAAATTGCAGCCGGAATTGTAGAGTATATGAAGAAAAATAACATCAACGATATCAATGAAATCATTGGATGTGTAAAATAGAGAAAGGTTAGGTAGAAGAGATGGAACAATATAAAAAAGAGTTTATTGAGTTTATGGTAGATTGCGGAGTATTAAAATTTGGAGATTTCGTAACAAAGAGTGGAAGAAAGACACCATTTTTCGTAAATACAGGATTTTACCGTACCGGTGCACAGCTTCGTAAATTGGGTGAATACTATGCAAAAGCAATTAACGAAAAATACGGCCTTGATTTCGACGTATTGTTTGGACCTGCTTACAAAGGAATTCCATTAAGCGTTGCTACAAGCATGGCAATCGATGAACACTATAACAAGGAAATCAAATACTGCTCTAACCGTAAAGAAGTGAAAGATCATGGAGATACTGGTATCTTACTTGGAAGTCCAATTGCTGATGGTGACAAAGTGGTCATTATTGAAGATGTTACAACAGCTGGTACATCAATTAACGAAACATTACCAATCATCAATGCACAAGGTGCTGTAGATGTTGTTGGCCTTGTAGTAAGCGTTGACCGTTGTGAAAGAGGACAGGGAGAGAAGAGTGCTCTTGATGAAATTGAGGAGAAATTCGGCATCAAAACAACTGCAATCGTTACAATGAAAGAAGTGGTTGAACATTTATACAATAAACCTTATAATGGTAAAGTAATTATCGATGATAGCTTAATGAAAGCTATTGATGCATATTATGACAAATATGGAGTAAAATAAAGTTCGGAGGTTGTTTGTATGGATGAAAAAGTTTATAAAACACTCAACTCTACAGGAAAATTAAATATTATCTTTGGAATTATAACAATCGTATTTGGAATTGGCACTGGTATTATATATATCATTAATGGTGCAAGATTGTTAAAGAGAAAATCCAGAATGCTATTTTAGTTAGGGCTTTTGCAATTGTAGATAATGATAATTGTATTTGAGAAAACAATGTAGTTTATTGCAAGAGTAATAAAGGGAAGTGCATACCGCAGTTTTTCCCTTCTTCTACAAAAAGGGTCATATGAAGTTTGCTGACAGACACCTGATGGGTGTTTGCCCTCAAACTCCATATGGCCCTTTTGTAACGTCAGCGGAAGAACATTCGTATTGTTAGCGAACCGCCCAGCTCTTTACGTAAACCGACAGCTATTTTAATAAAAAAGCCGCCCCACTTAACAAAAGTGCGACGGCTCTATTTTTAGTTATCCGAGTCCTCAGACTCGTCTTCCTCTTTTGGTTCGATCTTTATGTGAATTTTATCGATTCTATTCTTGTCAACTTCTGTTACTGTATAAGTGACATTACCATCTGTTACAGTTTCACCTGCATCAGGTAAATGGTCAAGTAAGAAGATTACATGGCCACCGATGGAATCATATTCCTCTGCCTCAATCCCTAATTCAAGAATCTCATTAATATCATCAAGTTTTGTACTACCGTCTACTTCGTATTCATTTTCGTTGATCATTTTGATTGCATCTTCTTCATCTGCATCATATTCATCTCGAATCTCACCAACGATTTCTTCAAGTAAATCTTCTAGTGTAATAATACCAACCATAGAACCATATTCATCGATTACGACTGACATGGAAATATGATCACGTTTCATTTCCGTTAATAACTCGGATGTATGCTTAAACTCATATGTGATATATGGTTCACGCATAATATTACTTATATCAAAGTCTTCCTTTGAACCTTGGTAAAAGAAGATATCTTTCAAGTTGATGATACCAACTACATTGTCTGTAGATTCTTCATACACAGGTAAACGGGAATATTTATTTTCAGAGAATAATTCCACAAGTTCATCATAGCCTAGGTCAATGCTTGCAAAGCTAACATCGACACGAGGAACCATAACATCTTTTGCGATGGAGTCTCCAAAATCCACCACGTTGGTAATCATTTTGCGCTCTTCACTTTCAATGACGCCTTCTTCATGACTAACATCTACGATGGTACGTAATTCATTTTCTGTAATGGCCTGTTGCTTCTTATTAGGGTCAATACGGAAGATTAGTAAGATACCAATCGAAAGTTTATTTACAATAAAAATCACGGGTGTTAATAGTTGTGTTAAAAAGTAAATAATTTTAGCATATTTTAAAGAAAGCGATTCAGCATTAATCGTAGCTAACGATTTAGGCGTAATCTCACCAAATATTAAAATTATAATTGTCAGTAAACCAGTAGCAATACCGACTGCCAGACTAACTTCCATGTTTAAACCGCTTTGATGTGCAAGACGAGTTGCAAGCTGTGTGGAAATTGAGGATGCAGTTAAGTTTACAATATTGTTACCAATTAAAATAGCACTAAGCATCTTAGTTGGGTCTTCTACCAATTTATTAACGATTACCGCATTTTTGTTGCCCTCTTCTTCAAGGGAACGTAAACGAAGTTTGTTAACAGTTGTAAGTGCAGTCTCTGCACTTGAGAAAAAGCCTGATAAAAGTATTAGAAAAGCTAAAATAATTAATTGCGTGACGCCGCTCGGGTCCAAAATACCATCTCCTAA
>JAUNRX010000039.1:0-1181 GCA_030539495.1 bacterium
TATCACAATTTATCAGAATTAAAAATCGGTGAATCAGGCACCGTTTCAAATATAACGACAACAGGTTCCATGAGGAGGAGATTACTCGATCTAGGTGTTGTAGAAGGTACTTCCATTAGCTGCCTCCATAAGAGTCCATCGGGAAGTCCAGTGGCTTATATCATCCGCGGCGCAGTCATTGCCCTTAGAACAGACGACTCCAAAAACATATTAATTACTTGCTCTGATGATGAATGAAATGGAAAAATCATAATATAATATAAAAACGGCGTTTCTTACACTTGTACTATTTATCAGATGTAATTCGCCGTTTTTTTGCGTAAAATTAGCCATCAAACTATCAGGAGAGGATGTAGGTATGAAAGTATTTACCACTGCATTGGCAGGTAATCCAAATTCGGGGAAAAGTACAGTATTTAACGCGCTGACCGGAATGAACCAACATACAGGCAAATGGCCTGGAAAGACGATTTCTAAAGCAGAAGGGAAATACTTACATGGCGAACTCATCTATAAGCTTATCGACTTGCCAGGCACGTATTCTCTAATGTCACACTCCCAGGAAGAAGAGGTTGCAAGAGATTTCATTTGCTTTGGAAATCCTGATGCTACTATCATCGTCTGCAATGCCAAATGTTTAGAACGTAATCTGATCTTAGTTCTACAGACCTTGGAAATCACAGGAAATGTGATTGTCTGTGTACACTTAATTAATGAAGGCAAGAAACAAAATATTATCATCGATTATGAAAAACTCTCTAAAATTCTAAATGCCCCAATTATTCCAATCACCACAAGACAAAAGTCCGGCCTGGTTGACCTGATTGATGCCCTTGACGAAATGACTTCCAATCCTGATAAAGATCCACGGGTTATTACATATGCACCTGATATCGAAGAAGTCATTGACTTAATCGTACCATACCTTGATCACTTTATTGACTGCAAGCTTCCTACAAGATGGATTGCAATCAAGCTAATTGAAAATGATACCTCCTTTATTAAGTCCTTAGAAGAAACCTATGATATCACGATTACAGAAAATGAAGAATTACAAACGATGTTATCGACTATTCACTATACATTAGAGAACTCAGGCATCAATATAGACTTTTATAAAGACATGCTTGTATCCACCCTGATTAATGAAGCCGAACAAATCTATAAAAAAGTCACCACAG
>JAUNRX010000039.1:1281-27765 GCA_030539495.1 bacterium
CCACAGACCGAATTGTAAGCGTAAAAAAAGGAGACCATCTAACAATAAGAGGGGCCTCTATGAAATCCATAGCAGACTCACCTATACTAGATATCTCCAAACAGTGAATATTTATATTTACAAGGAGCACATATTGAAAAAGATTAGTGTAACGATCTTTACCGCGTACCGCTCTCATTATTGATTTCCTGAATTGCTGGAATAAGCTTCTGCATATTAAGAACGGTACGCCGATCTAAATAATGTTCAATCTTCTCTGCAATCTCTAACTCGTCTTCTGTCTCATTTACAACCTGAAAAAACTCATTGATTACATTATGACGATACAGAAAATATCTTCCAATTCCCCAGCCTTTTACTGTTGGCTTGATTATGCCGTATGGCTCAAAATCAACATATTCAGCATCCTTAAGGCGGTTTACCATCTTGGAGACGGAACTAGGCCTGACATTTAGCCGCTCTGCCAAATCATTGACGCGAACGTACTTATTGGAACAACATGCCCTGCAGATCATCTCAAGATAGTCTTCCATGGCATAAGACAACTCATTATGTTCCTTCTTCTCATACCCCTTTAACGTATAATAATCGTTATCACCCATCCACTCTCAATTCCTTACTTTACATTTTTTTGATTAATTAAATATATGAGCGGACTTCCTTATTCATTCTTTAAGTATTGCTTTATCTCATCCATTCTGCTGACAGCCATGTCATAACCCATCTGATAAGATTTGGTTAACTCATCCACATTCTTTTCAAATGACTCGATTGGACGTTCTGGACGAAATACAATTGCTTTCTTTTCATTTTCTAATTCTTTGATAAACTTAGTCGTCTCATTATATGCAATATGACGATTAAGCATATCTTCTGTGATCTTTGGATATTTATGACGATATACTTTCGCTACAATCTTCGCTTCCTTGCTTACATCCTTTAAATAGTCGTATGGTCTTGTCAAAATAATGATATGCTTATCACATCCATCTGCTATGGCCTTACGAATCGGAATGGGATCACTTAATCCTCCATCAAAATAAGGAGTGTCGTTAATCATAATTGCCGGAAATACCAGTGGCAATGCACAGGTTGCACGAAGCATATTACAGGACTTGTCCATCTTAAGCCCATCCATATACTCCGGTTTTCCGGTTAACGCATTGGTTGTCACCACTACAACTTTTCCTTTATAGGAACGATAGGTCTTCCAATCAAATTTGACTAATTGATTTGGAACCTGGTTATATACAAAATCAAGCCCGAATATGCTTCGCTGCTTGACAAGATTACGCCTTCCAATATATCGAGTATCATTTCTATACTTTGTGAAGACATCTAAGTTTCTCTTCGGCTGTTTTGAAATATAGGACACGCCGTTGCTAATGCCTGCGGAAGCTCCTATGCAATAATCTACCATAATACCGTGATCTAATAATGCATCCATGACCCCAGCACTAAAGATTGCTCGAAAGCTTCCTCCTTCTAATACTAAGCTGATCATATAAGTTCCTCCTATTCATTTTATGTACTCAAGTACATAACGTACTTGATTAATATCGTAATATTACTTTTAATCGTTTCGTGATTTCTCCACCAACAATTCCAATTACTACACCTGAAACAATACCAAAAACAAGTAAAAATGGCAAGTAGCCAATAAGAGTTTTTGTTCGTACCATAATCATTGCAACTGAAACCTGTCCTACATTATGGAAGATAGCGCCTAATACGCTGACACCAATAATACTAAATAGATTAAAACGTTTTGCAAGAGCCATCACAAGAAAACTTAGGAACCCTCCCGCAAGACTGTAAATCATCGTACTTAAATTCCCAAATGTAAATCCGACTAAGACGACACGAAGCAGGGAGATGGCAAATCCTTCTTTTGTCCCTAATAAATATAAGGTGGCAAGGACTACAATGTTTGCCAAACCAAGTTTCATTCCGGGAACTGCAAAGTTAAATGGAATGAGCGCTTCTATATAGCTAAATATAAATGCTAGTGCTACTAAAACACCGAACGTAGATATCTTTTTAGTTGACACTTTATTTCCGCCTTTCCTATCCCTAATTTGCAATGGAATCTAATGATACTTCTTCATCACTTTCAATTGTAATTAAAATCAAATGTGGTAAACATACAATGGATTCTCCATTATAATGAATTTGCTTTTGGTGAACGCAAATCTGATCCGTACAATCAGCAGAAGTCATCTTCGCATATCCATCTTTGATTTCTAATACATTGGTATGGTCGCCTTCTTTGATTTCAATCGTTTGATCTTCATATAAGTTTGCTTCTTTATAAAGTTGTCCATTTACAGTAATTACAACCTTTGCATTCTTTGACTCTTCACGGTTAAGAAGAAAATATCCGCCAAGTCCAAGTGCAAGAACTGCAATGATTGCTATTAATATTATATCATTCTTTTTCATTTATTCCTCCAAAAACTGTCCACTTACACAGCCGTTACATATAATACAAGGGTGTACGTATAAATGGTACACCCTTTTTCTTATTCCTATGCAATACTTCGGCTATTATTTATTTGATTGAATAAAGTTGTAAGCGTTGTTGATGCTTGTTTCTGCTGCTGTAGAAGAGAAAGTTGCACCAGTTACACCGTCAATTTCAGTTCCTGTTCCGTTAGTTCCTTTTAATTGAACTGGAGCAGCTACGCCTGTTAAAGCGCCAGTGAATTCAGCATCACCGATTTTAGATCCGATACTTGGAGTTTCGCTGTTAGCACCAAGTTCAAATCCTGAAATTTTTGTTCCATCTGCTTCAAAGCTTACTGTGATTTCTACATCGCCAGCGAAACCTTTAGAAGTTGTAACTACAGTGTATCCTGTAACGTTACCGTCTTTATCTTTCATAGTAGAAGCTTCTTTAATTCCTTCTGTTCCTTTAACGTCCATAGCAACTGCTTCAGAAGCGTTTCTAGATTGTAAGAAATCTGTCCCCCAGATTGTAAAAGCAGTGATTGATACTACGAACAAACCTGCGATAATTCCTGCATATTTTTTATCTCTCATATTTCCTCCATATACTACATTACTAGAATTGTTAATGTATTGCATTTTTTTCCTAGCAAAAGCCATTGTGAAAATAATATCACGAATGTTGTTTTCTGTAAAGAAGTATTTATTGAAACTTTTTTCTATTTTTTAAGTATCCTTGACATTTCTATACAATATTTAATACAATCGAAATAACAAAGATAACAAAAAGGAGTAATCATGACCCAAAAGAAATTAATACATCATGGAAATAGAATACTTTCCCTTCTTTGCATTACCATCCTTTTGGTTGGAACGCTTAGCGGATGTTCTTCCTCAAAAAAAGAAGAAGCATGGAATGGTTCTTATATTACCGATTCACAATTTTTATTAAATACGATTGTCCAAATCACATTATATGATTTACAAGATGAAAAGATCTTACAAGGTGCCTTTGATGTATGCGCAAGCTATGAAGACGTATACAGCAGAACCTTAGAATCCAGTGAACTTTACAAATTAAACAACCGTACATTAGAAGCAAAAGATGGAAAATATACAGTTTCTGATAATTTAGCAGAACTTATTTCCAAAGCGCTTTACTATAGCCAATTAAGCAATGGCGCATTCGACCTTACCATTGCACCAGTAAGTTCCTTATGGGACTTTACAAGCTCTAATCCAACCTTACCGGATGATGCTAAAATCAAAGAAAATCTAAAACATATTGATTATAATAAAGTACATGTAGATGGAAATACAATTTGGTTCGATGACGATAAGACGACGATTGATCTTGGTGCCATTGCAAAAGGATATATTGCTGACCGTATCAAAGATTATCTGAAAGAAAATGGCGTTAACAGTGCTATGATCAACCTTGGTGGAAACGTTCTCTGTGTAGGTAAAAAACCAGATGGTTCTCCTTTCAATGTTGGAATCCAAAAACCATTTGCTGATCGTAACGAAACATGTGCCATTATGGAATTAGACGATGTTTCTGTAGTTAGTTCCGGAATCTACGAACGTTGTATCACAGTAGATGGAAAAAGCTATCACCACATCTTAAATCCAAAGACGGGGTATTCTTATGAAAACGATTTAGTTGCAGTAACAATCGTAAGTAAAGAATCTGTAGTTGGAGATGGTCTTAGTACTTCTGTATTTGCACTTGGATTAGAAAAAGGCTTAGAATTAATTGATTCTTTAGATAATGTATACGCTGTATTTATCACAAATGATTACGAATTACATTACTCCGAAGGATTTAAAGAAGCAATTAAAGTAAAATAATAAACAGGCTGTCGCATCTAAATGTGACAGCCTGTTCTGCTTGTCGACAAAGTCTCCAAGCTTGGATGAAATCAGGATTTCATCCATTCCCTGAAGGAAATGATTAGTGCTCATTCGTGCAAGTCCCTAAAATACAGGACCTATTCGCACTAATCCGATATCCGAAAAGCGCGGTTTCCGGATATCGATTAAAATGAACACCTATGGTTTTCAAACTTTCCTATAAGCGGTGCCTTAAAGTTAAGGTAAGAGTTTATTTGTCTACAGCCTGTTTCAGCTTTATATTAAGAGTTTTTTTGTTCTAGTTCTAGGGAAATCGTGTCAACTGGATCCACTGGGGAAAGCTCAAAATGTAGTTGGATATTATCTACTGTGGTATCATCATAAAACTTATTAATGATCCGCTCGATCACCATAGTTGCCTGATCGTATAAGGTACAAGGAAGCAGGATTGCATATTCCGCCTCACCCACTTTGCAGAAAACATCTTCAATTCGTAAATTCTCCTTAATTGTCTCATACAGCTGCTGCATCAGTTTTAATTGCTGTGGTTCCAATAAATAACTCTTATTCTCCATCTCAAGCACGCAAAGGTATACCGTCTTACCATGTCGCACCATATCTCTAGCTGAAAGCTGATATAGGTTTTTGAATACATGAAAATCACAATAATAAGCACCAAATACACTATTTTTTTCTTTCATCAACGCTTCCACTTGCTCAATCTTGCACTTTTGTTCGTCATTCATCTCTACCATGTCTACATAAAGATTTAGCAGATTCTCTGGAGGTGCTATTCCAAGTACCGAATAATACACTTGTATAATATAGTCAAAATGCTCTAATGCCTCTTTCCTACGATTTAGTCGTAGCAATGCCTTTATGTAATAATAATGTACCCTGCTGTCAAAAGACTCTAAGAAAATGACTCTTCTGCTTAACTCAATTATTTTTGAATATTCTTCTCGATCGTAACAAATTGACAGTAACGTAGACAATATCTCATAATATCTGCTACGATATTTCTTCCGAAGTTCATTTACCCATTTGATATTCCGTACTTTAGAAAGGATATCATCTTTATATAGTTCTACTGCCCGTTCGCATAAATGATAGAGCTTATCCTCATCTTTTTCATTTCTTATCTGCAAATACAGATTTTCAAAAAGTTCCGCATCCACAATGCACATATAGCTGTTGTTCCAGTGATATGTCCCATTCATCGTAACGATTAAATCATGAAGAAACGAGAGTTTTAAGACTGCCAGCTCTTCCTTCGTCTCGTCCAGCAGTTGTTTCAATTCAAAGCTCTCATCCTGAATCGTATCATATGGCCAAATTGCTTGAATTAGTTCTTTTTTTGTATATGGTCTCTGTCGATTGGTAATAAGAAAAACTAAAAATAATAACACTCGACTCATCTTTTCATTTTTAGGTGTCATATTTCCCTGGTGGGATAATAGATGTAAATGACCAAATAAGAAGACTTCTATCTGCCCCTTCTTTTGTTCCCGATCATCCCAGACAACCTGGTTTCTGCCAAGGCTCTTTGCACGGTAAAGCCGTTTATCCACACTGTCTACAAACTTCTCTATCTCATGATTCTTTGGTACAATCGTATTCCCACCGATGCTTACCGTAACTACTTTCTCTGCCCTGCTATGAAGGTGTTCGATCCGAAGTGCCTTTACGTTCTTTCGCATCTGATCCATAATCTGATATGCGTCTTTTTCCTCATAGCCCCACAGTAATACGACAAACTCCTCTCCTCCATAACGTGCAACAAAATCAGTTTCACTTGGCAGACTTTCCTTTAATACTTGTGCCACCTTTTTTAAAATGTTATCTCCCTGTAAATGTCCATAATTATCGTTATATTGTTTAAAACAGTCAATATCTAAGATTGCAATACTGATTTTTGTTCCACTTTCCAACGCATTACGCCAATATTGTTCCACCGTCTCATTATAGCTTCGGCGATTGGGAACTGCGGTAAGTCCATCCAGCATGGCAATATTCTCAATTGCTCTACGATACTCAAATAATTCAATGTGATTCTTCACCTTTGCCTTGATTACACTTGGATTAAATGGTTTTGTAATATAATCAACCGCTCCTAACCGTAATCCTTTTTCCTCGTACTGATCATCATTTAAACATGTGATAAACATAACCGGTATGGATTTTGTCTTTGGGTTTTTCATAAGGATATCTAACACCTCAAATCCATCCATCTCCGGCATAAGGATATCCAATAAAATCAGACTACAATGTTCATTAAGTGCCTGTTTAATACCTTCTTTTCCGCTTTTCGCTACTAATACTTGATACTGTTCTTTCAACATGATGTACAGTGCATTGATATTCACTACGCTGTCATCAATGATTAAAATGCTATGTTTCATTCTTCCACCCCTAATAACTCCCTGGTCTTATCCAGCGTTTGTTTTGCAATCTCAAAATCGTAATGTTCAATCTGCGTAATTAGCAGATTTACATGGCCAATTAAATCTTCTCGGTATAAATACTTATAAATATTTTCTACTTCATCTACTGCAAATGCACTATGAGAACGGAGCAGTTTGTCCAACCTGTCGATTAATCGTTCTGCTTCTTCTTTCTCAAATCCCATCTTATATGTAGTCATCTTGATCGACTTGATATATGGCACCAGTTCATTGATGACAAGCCGCAGTTCCGTGGTAAACAGCATGCAGACATTATTATCCACATTCTTTCTCATAATCATCTCTTCCAGCCGTTTTGCCAGCTTTCCTAGTTCAAATGCACCAATCGTATTGGCTAATCCTTTGATGGTATGCATATATAGCCTTGCCTCTTTCGGATTCTCCAACATCAGCTGGTTGACTTTCTCCATGTCCTCCTGATACTCTTTCACAAAATTAAATACAATCTTATTATAAAGATATTGATCATTTTCCAATTGCTTTAATGCTGTCAAATAATCAATGTGTTTAAACGGATACACCTTTCTCTCCTGCTTTGTATCTAACGCTTCCTTGGTGCATGCTATTTCCTCTTGATAAGGCCCCTCAAACTCTAGATATTTCTGCAATATATATTCAATGCTCTTCTGATTTACTGGCTTTGTCAGGCAACCGTTCATCTTACCTTCTTTCACTTGCTCTTTTACTTCTTCAAAAGTATTCGCCGTCATCGCAATAATCGGAGTATTCACATTCAGTTTCCTAATTCTCTTGCTTGTCTCAAAACCGGACAGTTTTGGAAGATAGAGATCCATAATGATTAAATCAAAGTCTTGACTCTTAACCAAGGTTAGCGCCTTATATCCATCTTTTACAACTGTTGTAGTGACGCCAAACCGCTCCAGAAATTCACAGATTACCATCTGACTAGCGTTATTGTCCTCTACTACAAGGACATTGCCTTTATATTGGCAAGGTGGCCTCCTTATAGAAGTATCAATTTCTGTCGTCCTAACCAAATCCTGTCTACATTGCTTTAATGGTAATGCAAAATAAACTTTGGTGCCTTCATTCGACTTGCTAAACACCTTAATTCGCCCTCCCATGGCTTCAATTAGCTCTTTTGAAATAAGCATGCCAAGTCCTGTCCCATTCTTGCTTCTTCTCCTTGTAGCTCCTAATCTGCTATATGGATCAAAAAGATGGCCTACAAACTCTTCTGACATTCCAACACCTGAGTCCTTTACGATAAATAATAATCCCTTGTCCCGTTTTCTAACAATCAGCTTTACATATCCTGCCGTCGTATATTTCACTGCATTTCCCAATAGATTAGTAAGTACCTGCTGCAGACGCAGGCTGTCACCACTATAGGTATCTGCAACATGTTCCTCGATTTCTACGATCAACCGAAGATTTTTTTGCTGGGCCTTGCTGTTTAATAGACTGATTACTTTCTGAATAACCAGCTTCAGTGAAAATGCCTCTTCATATACCTTGATCTCGTCTTCTGAAATCTTAGAATAGTCCAATATCTCGTTGATGACTTCTAATAAGTCGACTGCACTTTCCTCTACCTTCTCTAAATAATTATAAACCTTATAGGAACGTGGCTCCTCCAAAGCAAGGTTTGTAAGTCCGATTATCCCTGTTAAAGGCGTACGAATCTCATGGCTCATCTTTGCTAAGATTTCTGAATTGCTTGCTAGTGCAGCCTCCGCATCAAGTTTCTGTTTCTGCAGCTTGGTTACGTCCAGATAAACGCCTCGGTAACCTGTGCAGTCTCCATTCTCTTCATATAAAAATGAACCATTTAAAAGCATAAAATGAGTAGCTCCCTGGCTGTCTAGTACTGAAAGAATTCTCCCTTCCTGCTTCTCCTGCTCCTCATACATTTTCTTAATTTCCTCTATTGCTGACTCTCTTGTATCAGCAGGAAACAATTCATAGTATTCTTTGCCTAGAAACTCCTCTGGTTCATAGCCAAGAACTTTATAAATTCCATCACTAATATAAATAAATTGTCCATCAACATCCAATTCAAATAAAAACTCATTTCTTACCATGGACAACGTATGATATCGCTCTTCGCTGTCTTGAACCATCTTCTCTGCAAGAAAGCTATCTGTAACATCCACAAAGATGCAGACACATTGGGTATCACTAACCGGATAACAGGTAATCTTAATATACATCTCTTCTGCATTATCATATTCAATAAATGCCATTCGATTCCCCTCTGTAATAACCTCCCCGCATACCTTGATCAGTCGTTCGCTAAACCTAGGAATGACCTCCTTAATGGACTTATCTAAGATCTGCTCGTCTTTATTGTGATAGCATTCTAAAAACTCATTATTGGCATACTTAAAGATCAAATCGCATGTCTTCTTTAATGAGTCCATAACAACTGTAAACAATACAACTCCCATGCTCATCTCACAAAATACATGAGTAAGCTGCTTTTGTTCCTTCTCACTTTTTTCGTATTGGATCTTTAAATTTTCATACTTTTCTTTTAGTAAGGTGTTTTCATTCAACAAACTTTTCATTTTTTTGAACATAGTTTATCCCCTTACATTTTTTTCCATGCTTTCATTATAGCATACTGCATGAAAAAAAGCTTTGTAGAAATAGTAGATATTTCAATCCCTATTTCTACAAAGCTTCCAACATCCGCTTTTATCTGCTTACTATGAAACTGCAAATCCTAAGATTGTAAAGTAATCTTGTCTCGAGTCTGCAGACCTTCTAATTTCGACCCTATGTACCTTTTCCTGGTTGCTTCGATATACTTCCCTGTAGTCTGCATAACTTCCCCATTCTGTAACAAAATCAGCATCTAAGGTTACTATATATTCACCATCCACTAACACATCAAATTTCCCGCTAAGTCCATCCTGCGTTCCATAATAAATCACGCCTATATTCTTTGCATATAGATCAAATACAATACGTCCACCTGTGGTAGTCCGAAATCCATTGGAAAATGGTGCGTAAGACATCTTGATCGGGTCAAACATATCACTCTCTACTGGAAAACAATTGGTGTTGTTGACTACCTTTCCCTCCCGATAACTATCGTTTGTATAAGCTGACTTTAATTCCTCGGATCCTAATTGTTCCGGATGATCAATTAACTGCATTGTCTCCTCAAAGTAGGTCGTCAATAAATGTGCAATAATAAAATGCCCCGTATTCTCTGGATGAATATTATCTCCATCAGATCCAACCAAACTCCAGCTTATCCTTCCATCCTCTAGTTCATCTAAGATGGCGTTGCGATAACTGATCATAGGGAAGTCGTAATATGTCCCTATCTCCTGCTGAATACTCTGATTATCCTTACCATCCCGCTTAGTTAAGAATAATAGTATGATGGCTGGATTATTGGACCATAGATAAATCTTACGAAGCAGGCTGTCATAACTTTCTTTATTTAAATTTCTTTTGTCATCGATTGCAAAGTCTACGATAACAAGATCCGGATTGTACCCTAATAAATCTTTTTCTACTCTATGTACCCCTAAATAGGAATCGGTTGCTCCAATTCCTGCATTTACTAACTTCACATGTCCTGTTCCAAACGTGTTATTAAACCATTTATAGGTAAGTGCTGCATAACCATTTTCATCCCGTGGTATTGCATTACAGCCTGCAGTAACGGCCCCTCCGATAAAACCAATTGTAATCGTCTGGCCTTCTTTTGCTTTTCGCAATGCTTTAACCAATCGGCGTTGATTACCTTTACTTATTACTGCCTTTTCGTACATCTTCTTTATGTCAGGTAACGTAATCATAAAATCACTCCCATCTTACTAATAACACCAATTGTATTATAGCAAATAAGAGAGACAAACTACAATGATTGTTTGAATATTTTTACAATTATTTGGAATTATTGTATTTCTCAACAATCGGATCCTTCATATTCTGAATTCTCTTCCATTCCTTTGTGTCAGAAACCTTTGCTGTCTCACAACGATTTTGATATAGGAAGCGTACGATATTATAGCAGTCAATCCAAATCTCATTATTTCCTTCTTTTTGTGATTCATCAAATATAATCTGCATACCAAAATGCAAATGTGCCGTATCGATATTATTTACATTTTCTTTTGCACTATATCCGGTTCTTCCAAGATAACCAATGACATCGCCTGCAGTAACCGTACTTCCCACGGACAGATTGCTTGCATATGGGTAGTTCTGACGAAGATGTGCATAGTAATAGTATCTCTTCTTATCAAAACTTCTGATACCGATTCTCCAGCCGCCGTATTGATTCCAGCCAAGTGCTTCTACGTATCCGGATTCCACCGCTACGATTGGCGTTCCTATCTGTCCCATCATGTCATGGCCTAAATGCTTTCTTTTATATCCATAGGATCTGGAGACTCCAAAATCATCAAAATCACTGTATGGGAAGTTCTTTGCAATTGGTAGAAATGCCTTTAGCCCATATTTTGTTTCCCATGTCTTTGCTACTTTTCCATCCGTCTCACCTGTCTCTACTTGATATTCTCCTACAAATCCTCCTAGAATTGCTTCGTAGCAGTCATGGTAGTATTCATAATACTTTTGTTCCTTACATAATTCCTCCATGGTTGTCTCTTTCTTCTTAATCTGGTTGACTACCTTGGTTAAATCACTGGTCTTATATTTCTGAAAATTACCTCCATTTCTGCATGCCAGATAAGAAAGCAACTGAATCCAGTCAATATGTACGTCACTTTGATAAGTCTCAAAATCTGCCTTATATGCATCATTTAATGCGGTGTAATTCACATTAAAGTCAACCCACTTAATAAATTTTTCTGTCGGCCCCTCGGTTGCTACCACTTCCGCATCTTCCATATTTTCTGTCTTGCTGCTATTGGCATAGCGAGCCTCTTCTCCACCCTTTATCTTATTATTTCCCATATAGTAAATCACAAACAGGGCAAATAAAAGCAAAACTTCCCCTGCTACTAAGTACTTCATCTTTCCCTTTTTCATCATTTCCTCCAAATCTTAAGTCGTAATATTTTATGTGGGAATCCATAATAAAATACTAGCTTTATGGCAGCAATGTGTATTGTAAATCATTTACATTTCTTGTACAATAAAGTTAGTATTAAGGAGGGGGTATGTTTATGGACCTAACGGAAATGAAAGTAAGCTGTTCCTATAACTCTGCCTTACAAATCAGAGTCATCCCTGGACACTTTGCTACAAATCATTCCCATATTAATTACTATCTCGATCTTAACACAACCAAAGTACGTCAGAAAGAAGCATTTGCCGTTGCTAGAACGATGGCAAATGAATACGTAGCGAATACGGTAATCGACACCATCATCTGCATGGACGGAATGGAGATTATCGGAGCCTATCTTGCAGAAGAATTGACTGCTGCCGGTATTATGTCAATGAATGCACACCAATCGATTTACATAATTACCCCAGAGATCAATCGAAGTGGCCAGCTAATCTTTCGAGACAATACGAAACCAATGGTAAAGGACAGACATATTCTGTTACTGCTCGACAGTGCAACTACAGGTATCACGATTGCTAAAAGCTTAGAATGTATTGAGTATTACGGTGGCTCTATTCAGGGAATTAGTGCAATCTTTAGTGCTGTATCAACGATTCATGGACATACGGTCAATTCCATCTTTCGTACCAATGACCTGTATAATTACGAGACCTATCCTCAAAATGATTGTCCTCTTTGCAAACGTGGCATCAAGCTTGATGCAATTATTAACAGTCATGGTTATTCTGAATTGTCGGATACCAAATCCTAATTAGAACTAGTACTTGCATTATTTTTAGGCATTCATTACAATGGACTTGTTTAAAGCGTTAGCATTATTTGGTATTTCCCCATTTCATGCTAGCTTAATTACTACAATAGGAGGTTTCATTATGTCAAAAATCGATGTTGTACGTGGAGAGATGATGGCTGCTATGAAAGCAAAGAACAAACCACGTAAAGACGCTCTTTCCATGTTATTGACCGTACTTAAAAATAAGCAGATTGATAAGCGCGCTGAATTAACAGAAGAAGAGGAAAATGAAGTAGTTTTAAAAGAGATTAAGCAAACTAAGGAAAGTATAGAAACATCTCCTTCCGATCGAACTGATTACATCCAGGAATGTGAATATCGAATCAGTGTTTATGAAGAATTTGCTCCTAAATTCTTATCCGAAGAGGAAATCAAAGATATCATCAAAGAAGTTCTTACTTCTCTTTCCATTACTGCTCCAACTGCAAAGGACAAAGGAAAGATTATGAAAGAGCTTATGCCAAAAGTAAAAGGTAAATCCGATGGCAAAGTTGTAAATCAATTAGTAAGCTCATTTTTAGCAAACTAATTCCTATAAACAGAAGGCCCCAGTGAATACACTGGGGCCTTCTTTCTTAATACTGTCTTCCGTAATCAAAACCATAGAGTACGGTCTCATTATTATCTTTATCTTTCACTAAGATATCTTTTTCATCCTTATACCATGGCATTGCTAGTTTTCCTGAGAATACTGCCTTTTCAGTTAGGATATTTGCAATTCCGCTTCCTTCTGTTCCTGGTAGTCCACACATGACCACTGCATCCCAATCACTTATGTAGTCATCAATTCTGACATTTCTTCCTGCCACAATCAAGGTCACTGTCGTATGACCCAGTTTTTTCGCCTGCTTAATTGCTTCCTTATTTCCATCCAAGCCACATGGCCCTGTTATACTTATATTGTCTGTATTGCCAGAATCCAACGCATACGGTTTTTCCCCTAAGCAAAGCAAAGTGATATCGGCATTCTTTGCCTTCTTCTCATCTGTGATGATTGTGAGATTACTCGACTTTGCGATTTCCTTTAAGGCTGCTAGTATGGTGGTTCCTCCATCAATCACCTGTTTCTTCCCTTTTCCAGAAGTAGTAAGGCTGGCATCTGTCTTACCTTGCTTTGTCATGGTATATCCACCACATTGCACTCCTATATCATTTGCAGCAGGTCCTGTTACAAATATCTTGAGGGAGTCCGAGGTATGAAATGGCAGCACCGACTTCTTATTCTTTATCAAGACACAGCTTTTCTCTACCAGTTCTTCTGCTGTCTCACGTACCTTGCTGGTTCCTGCTTTTTTTACCGAAGATTTCAGCTTGCTATTATCAGGATCATCTAATAGTCCCATATCTTTTTTCACCTTCAATATTCTTTGAGTAGCATCGTTAATCCGGTCCATGCTGATTGAGCCTTCTTTTACCCCTTCGATAATATATTTTCGGCATAGTTCATAATCTTTTGTCTCCATTAACACATCTACTCCTGCATTTACTGCTTTGATTACCTGCTGTTTTAACTCGCCGTCTAAAGTATGGATACCATCATAATCACTAACTACAATGCCTTTATACTCCATGGTATCCCCTTTTAACGTATTGGTGATCAAGTCTTTATTCTCATGCATCTTAACGCCATTTACACTACCGCTTCCAAGCATAATTGTCTCACAGCCTGCATCAATTATTTCTCGATAAGCATATAGTGCATTATATATCTCGGCTTCTGACATTGCCACATCGTCGGTCTTTTTCTTTGCCTTATTCTCTTTTGTCATATATGTACCGCTATAGCCCGTTATAAAATATTTTGCACAGCTCATTACCTTTGCTTCCGCTAACCCTTCCACATATGAGGCTGCCAACGATTTTACTCGGTCCAGATCGGAAGAATAACTTTCATAAGTTG
The DNA here is from genome assembly GCA_030539495.1 of bacterium. Lineage (GTDB taxonomy): Bacteria > Bacillota > Clostridia > Lachnospirales > Lachnospiraceae > KM106-2. The sequence continues at coordinate 15,762 of JAUNRX010000039.1, forward strand.
CTCCCCACCTTGGATCCTTTACATTTACTAGGTTAGGACTTAACGTCCAGCGTACGCCGGTAAGCTTTAATTCTTCACCTACCTGTTTTCCCATTTTCTTCGTAAGACCATTGTCATTTGCTATACCTATATTTATATTTTGCGGAAATACCACGCTTTTATCAAGATATCCGACTCCATGCTCACTCTCTATCCCATACATGGCCGGAATACCGCTGTCAGACTGCTTGACCGATGTCTGAAAGGTCTTAATCAATTCTTTCCAGCCACCCTCCGTGGTCTTTAAACTAAAGGCAACACCAAAGACTCCCCCATACCCATACTTTAACATTTCATCGGGTGTCATATATTCAATTGAGCCTTGTACCATCTGTGATGCCTTCTCTTCTACTGTCATTGTCTTCACTAAGGATTTTACGTCCTTTGTCTTTGTAAATACTGCCTCTGGACGCTTTGTAGGACCTGCAATCGGAGCTTTAGTTGCATTTGGATCCGCAGTTACCATTGGCGTTGGTGTTATTTCAACCGTTACTTTCTTAGTATCTGAACAGCCACATGCTGTCACTGCCAACAGCAGACTTAAGGAAATTCCTATGTACTTTCTAAGCTTCATCGTCTCTCCACCTTTACATAATATGTATATTACTATAATATACCTTTTTTTGACAATCGTAAAGTAAAAACGAACCCATTCATAAATACCTTCCATAGCGACTGTCGCATCACTATCTAAAGTAAGAGTTTCATTAAAATATCCACAACCTAAATAAAAAGAAATGGACCCACATAACAATGCTATTGTATTGTTAGTGGATCCATTTCTTTTTCGTAACCTGCAATATTTTAATAAAACTCATTCAAGACACCCCATTTTCGACAGCCCCTACCTCTCTCTGCGGAAAGGAGTAAAGCTATCGAAAATAATATAATCAAAATGGTGTCTGTTGTTATCATGATCGTATTGGTTTTTTACCGTCCATGCTGCGATTGGCAGCTTAAATAAATGCTTAATTACCCGCAGAGAAAAAGTGGATGCATATTTATGGTTATATGCAATAAAGTCCGGTCTTCCCAAAAAGTTAAATAATAGTTTGGCTAAGCCATATAACACAATCTTATTTCCTTTTTCCTTTTCCTTAATGAACTGGTCGGAAAGTTGCCCTCTCATAATGGCAGTACGATTCTTTTTAAACCATCGTACTACTAATGGATTAAAGCTTTCCATGCAATAAATTCCGTTATATTGATCTAAAAGCGGAATCGCCTTATCGCATAATGCTAAATCTAACCTCTCCACCTTGAACTCAATGATGAGAGGAACCATTCCCTCAACAAGCTGCAACACTTCTTCAAGAGTAGGAATTTGCTGATCACTTTTACATAACCTAAGCTGTTTTAACTCTGACAACGTAAGGTCAGATACTTTTCGATCTACTCCAGTCACTCGGTTTAATGTGTAATCATGAAATACAACTGGAACTCCATCTTTCGACAACTGAATATCCAGTTCTATGCCATAGCCATAATCAATTGCATTTGAAAATGCTTGTAATGAATTCTCAGGCGCATCCCCTTCATTATCATGAAAGCCTCTATGTGCATATAGCCATCCATCAAATCCAGTACGGTCAGGTCGATCTGTAATTCTTGGCATAATTAAGTACAAATACAGTAATACAATTGCTAATAGAATACAGGTTATTATTATAAATTCCATAGAACTCCTCCTAACTCTGATTCATTCTTATAGACAAATATACCATATTTTCTACATAATGTCCAATTTGAAATCTTCTATTGCGGCTATTCGACCATTTTTATGCTTCTACGATTTGTTTTGCACGAGCTAATGCTGCATCAATATTCACTAAAATATTGTCTTCACCGACTGTTTTGTCAAAGCCAGCTTTTTTCATAGCGCGCATTGGCTGTTCATTTACATGGGAAAGAACTAATGTAACATGATCTTTCTTACATTTTTTATATAAATCAACTAAAGCATTCATTCCTGTTGTATCGATTGCTGGAACACTTCTCATACGAAGAATTAATACGTCATGTTTTTCACTAAATACGATATTTGTAAACTCTTCACTCGCACCAAAGAAGATTGGTCCTGTAATTTCATAAACAAGTGTATTTTTAGGAACTTCTTTATATCCGATATACTCAGGATCATTTTCTTCGTTATCATCTTCTTCTGCTTGCTCTTTATGATTTTCATCTACGTAAACCCAGCTGCTTACTTCTGTAACATCTGCCATACGTTTCATAAATAAGATACATGCAAGTACGATACCTACGACGATTGCTACTACAAGGTCAAATACTACAGTTAATACTAAGGTAGTTACAAATACTGCGATATCTGATTTTGGTGAAGATTTAAGTAAATGCTTACATGCTTTTATTCCGCTCATATTGTATGCCACTACAAAAAGAATAGCTGCAATTGTTGGCATTGGAATTAATGCTGCATATGGCATTAATACAACAAGTACGATTAATAAGGTAACTGCATGAACCATACCTGCGATTGGCGTACGTCCACCATTTTTTATGTTTGCTGCTGTTCTTGCAATTGCTCCTGTTGCCGGAATACCACCGAATAAAGCGGATGCTGTATTACCAACCCCTTGTGCTACTAATTCCATATTAGAATTATGTTTGCTTCCAATCATACCATCAGCAACAACACAAGATAATAAGGATTCAATTGCTGCTAAAATTGCGATTGTAAATGCATCTGGTAAGATGTTACGAATTGTTTTGTAATCTACTGCTGGAATATGAAATGTTGGAAGTGAGGAAGATACTGAATTTCCAATTGTTACAACATTTAGATTTCCGATTTTAACAATTGCTGCACAAACAACAACTGCGATAAGAGAAGATGGAATCTTCTTAAAGAATTTAGGCCAGATCACTAAGATGGCTAAAGATAAAATACCGATTAGTAAAGCGGTATAATTTATAGTCGAAATACTGCTAGCGATTGCTTTTACTTTGTCAACGGTTTCAATTGGAGTTGTGGTAAATTTCAGACCCAAAAAGTCTTTTACTTGTCCAATTAAAAGTGTGATTGCGATACCAAGAGTAAATCCTTCTGTAATTGTGTATGGAATAAATCGAATAAGACTTCCTAATTGACAAAATCCCATAATCATTAATAGAATACCGGCAATGATTGTTGCCCAGATTAAACCATCCATGCCATTTTCGGCTCTAATACCTGCTACGATGGTTGCAAAGGCTGCGGTTGGTCCAGCAATCTGTACCCTGCTGCCTCCAAGAAATGAAATAATAAAGCCTGCAATGATTGCAGTATAAATTCCTTCATTAGGCGTTACACCAGATGCAATACCTAATGCAATGGATAATGGTAAGGCGATGATTGCGACGATAATACCTGCAACCACGTCTTTTATTGCTTGTTCTTTTGTATAATTCTTCATAACCGAGAATAATTTCGGTCTAAGCTGATTCATAAAAATATGCCTCCCATATAATAAAGTTGTCAATTCAAAAGTTTATTCCTTTCTTCTTGATATTTCAAGTCGAAATTTAGATTTTTTTAATATTTCTTCAGAATTGTAAACTTTTTATAAATTTAGGAGGCAATTGAAACACCTATTTCTGATTTCTGTAATACGATAAAATTAATCCAGTGACCTGATTATAACTATTGGTACCCTCTTCTTGGGCATTTACCTTAAGATACACATCATTTACCTTATTGGAAACGGTAGCAATCTTTGTCTCATACTTATCCCAGAACTCTCGCTTTGTAGAAATATCATGGTCTGCCTGTTTACAAAGCTGCTTACGAAGCTCAGAAAATCCTTCTGGATCATAGTTAATCAATTCATTCATACAAAATGTGTATGCATGCATCAGTCCACTATATTTCACTCCAGGATTCTTGGCATTCATACAGGCTAGAAATGCTACAAAGTTTGCTTCCTCTTCTCTCATAATTCCTTTTAGATGGCTTAACTCATGACACATGGTGTATGGCTGCAAGTATTCCGGTATGTCATCATTATAATTTGCCTCTACCGTAAATGGAGAGTATATCCCGGTAATATCCTGATAACTTAAAATTTCAGAAAACAATAGTCCTTTTGGAGATGGGTAATATCCCTTTAAGCAACTATATGTATTAGAAATCGACTGCATCGCTTCCTTCACACTAGTAAGTTTATTTCCTGAAATTACAGTGTCTCCATTTTCATCTTTGGTTAGCTCACTTTCCAAGGAATTGATTTCTTTCGTAAGAGTCTTACAAACAGTTAACAGCTCTTCTTTGTTATATGCCTTGACCTCAAATCCTTCTTCACTTGCAAAACTTGATTTATGATAATTCACACCGCAATTTACGACATAGAGTATACAAAGAATAGAACAAAATAAGACAAAATTCTGAAGTCCTTTTAAAAAGCTCTGTTTTGTTATTCTTCCTTTTTTCTTACTTACTCGACTATACACTACTCTTCCAAGAAGAAAAACAACATAGAGTATAATTGCATATAGGGATATCTCCACTACAGAGAATGGAACCCATCCAAATGCATACGCAAATACAGTTGCGATCCTACGATATATCTGTTCATAATACCAATTGGCAAATCCAGTACTCTCTCTTGCAATAATGGTAAGTAGGATACTGATGCCAAATAAAACACCTGCTATTTTACTTTTTTTCAACTAGTTCACCTCTTTTTTTACTCTAGTATACCATATTTACAACTATATTTATTAGATATAAAAAATGTATATACATGAAAAAAAAACTATTGTAAGATATAGCTAATGCATAAGGCATAATCTATGCATAATAACAACATAAAGGGGCGATTAAATTGCTACAAAAACTTAGAAAAGTGACATCCATTCTGTTAATGGCCCTGCTCATTGTATTGGAATTCTCCGTACCTAATGTATCTGCTACTGCTGCCAATTCCCACATGGCGTTTACCAAAAAAACAACTACATTAAAAGCAGGGAAGACTTATACTTATCAGACAAATATGCCAAAAGAACATACGAAATGGACAGTCTCCAATTCAAAGATTGCATCCATTTCTAAAGACGGCAAACTGACTGCCAAGAAATATGGGCAAGTTACCGTTACTGCAACCTATCAGACAAAGAAGGTTTCCTGTAAAGTCACGATTACTCCGAAGAAAATCATAGGCCTCGATGCCGGTCATCAAGCGCATCAAAATAAAGGACTTGAACCAATCGGTCCCGGTTCCAAGACAAAGAAACCAAAAGTATCCTCTGGCACCTCTGGGGTTGCTACAAAAGTGAATGAATATGAACTTAACCTAACCGTTGCTAAAAAGCTAAGGACGGAATTAGAAAACCGTGGTTACAAGGTTATAATGACCCGTACCAGCCACAAAGTAAACATAAGCAATAAAGAGCGTGCATTGCTATTAAATAAACATCACTGCGATCTTGTGATTCGTCTGCATGCAGATGGCTCTGATAATAGTCGTGAAACTGGTGCAAGCACGCTTTATACATCTACGCATAATCGCTATGTCAAAAAATCATTAAGTAAGAAAAACAAGCGCTTGGCAACTACTATTCTTACTTCTTACTGTAAGGAAACAAAGATTAAAAACCGTGGAGCCGTTCCTAGAGATGACTTAACCGGAAATAACTATAGTAAAGTACCAACGATCGTATTAGAAATGGGCTTTATGTCCAATGCCAAAGAAGACCGAAACATGCAAAAATCTTCTACTCAAAAGAAAATGGTGAACGGAATTTCAAACGGAATTGATAAATACTTTGCATAAACTTTAAAAAGAAATGGAGGCTACCTTGTTATGGGACCTCCATTTCTTTTTTCGTAAACATTACTATCTTAATGATACCCTTTCAAGAATCTATAATTGTGACACTTCTTCTGTAACTTCCGTAGGCACGAAACGCAAGCGGACATCAGGTACCTTCTTTATTACAGTATAACTGTTTTCCATCCAGTCATCTCCGCCATCCTCTCTATTTTCACCTGTTGCTGGTGGAGCAACTATATTTAATGCTAAGTCGCAAGCATCATCCAATGGTTTTTCAAAAAATGCACTCATCATATCAATAGTCTCTACTCCTGGAGCCTTATAAAACCATCTTCCATTGAGCTCCATCATTAAGTTAAGATCGATTAACTCTTCATCAAAGTTTACTTCTGCAAATACTGGATTGCTGTCAAAATGTAATGGAATGCATAGTCCAGTGGCATCTTCTGCACCTCCCCATCTTAATGTAACTGGGAAAGTTACTTCTTCCTTTTCCTCCATTGCAGGCTTAAAGTAATCATCGTGTAAGATTTCTTTATATACACCTAGCTCTGGCTGTTCGATACCAACCTCACTGTTATTCGGATCTGTAATTTCAAGACCAAGTCTTCCATCATCACGGAATTGATAGAATGTAAATCCGGTAAACCAATCTTCCTCATCTGCTTTTAACATATCACAGAAGTCTTTTACCATTTTAGCTTGGTTATATGGGCCGGTTACATCGCCATCTGCATTAAACTCACTCATAACCATCGGCTTTCTTACGCCACCGTTTAATTCCTTAAAGCGTTTATAGCTTAGCTTTGTTAAGTTGTAAATAGACTCTACAGTATAAAGTTTGTGAGAAGTTCCGCCTGGTTCTGCCACATCGTATGGCCAGCCCCAGTGAAGTGCCATATATTTATCTACGGACCAGATATCCGTTGCCTTTACTGCCTCTTTAAACTCATCTTCCATTGTAATCTTTGTTTCACTTTCATCTTCGATACCACCAATGCATAGAATTGTGTCTACATTTGGAGCATATTCCTTGATGATCTTATGAAATCTTACATAGAAGTCTGCAATTTCTTGGTAAGATGCACGTTTTGTAAAGGAGAACCAGTCTCCTGTTGCTTCATGATTAATACGTATCTGCATTCTGCCGAATGTTCGTAAGTCTTTTGCAATGGCAATCAAATGCTCATCACTTACATTTGGATCGATCGTAAGTGTCAGAATGACATCTTGACCATGTCTACGTACATCTCTCATAAAGGTAAATGGCTCATCCTGTAAGTTTCCATTTAATCCGCCCTTATAGGTAAAATAATCATCATATGGGTAATCCCATGCGAAGGATACTTCCTGATCTGCAAATGCTTCACTAACTCGTTGTGGCCAGCCTTTATCTAAAGGATAGTAACAATACATTAAGTTAATCGCTCTATGTGGTCTGCCTAATTTATTCAATATATAATCTTGATTTACATAAAGCCCACGCTCGCTTCCATCACTAAGGTCAAGCGCACATCTTGCTGGTCCCATATGTAAACCATATGCCTTTAAGTTCTGTTCCATCTTAATAACTCCTCCTCAATTTCACGTTTTTTCTTCACTATAGCATGCAGTTTTTTGGCAAACAATGTAGATTATCATATAGAGAATAGGCAATCTTATCTTTCATTCCGGCATTTGGGAAATGTGACCTTTTTCTTGGTTTTTCGTGTCTTCCTTATTTAATTAATAAGCAAAGCTTATATGTGGCAAAGTTTTTATTAATACTGATTGACTATTGACTAAGAGTTTGCTACTATCAAGATGTTTCTTAAATATTTTTTCGAAAAAACAAACGAAAGATAGGTTATACATGAAGGAGGAAAAATCATGTTAGAGAAGTTCTTTAGATTAAAGGAGAACAACACAACTGTAAAGACTGAAGTAATTGCTGGTCTTACAACATTTATGACAATGGCTTACATAATCGCATTAAATCCAACTATTATTGCATCTTCAAAAGCTGGTGCATCCGTAAACTTATGGAATGCCGTATTTGTTGCAACAGCCTTATCTGCTGCCATCGGTACACTTTTCATGGCATTTCTTGCAAACAAACCATTTGCACTTGCTCCTGGTATGGGATTAAATGCTTACTTTGCAACTGTCGTTACTACAATTATGGCTTCTACTTCTGACAAGACTTATGATGAAGCATTTAAAGGTGCTTTAGCAATTGTCGTTGTATCTGGTATCTTATTTACAATCTTAACAATCTTTAAGATTCGTGAAAAAATTGTAGAAGCGATTCCTGTGGGAATTCGTTTTGGTATCACAGCAGGGATTGGCTTAATGCTGATCAATGTGGGTATGACAACAAATGCAAGTATTTATTATTCCGATAATGACTACATTACAATCCTTGGCTTCTTTACATTAGGTGCAAAGGACACTCACAAACTAGTTGGCGGTGCAAACTATAACCTATTAATCTTATATATTGTTACATTCTTCGTAGGTTTATTTGCAATTGTAGTATTAAACCACAAGAAAGTAAAAGGATCTATCCTTTACGGTATGTTACTTGCTTCTTTAGTATATTTCGCTGGAGACTTTATGCTTGGAAACGATCCATTCGTTGTTGTTAAACATGCAACTTGGTTACCTCAGTTTGGCGATCTTGCTGAAAAGACTTTATTTAAATTCCATTTTGGTACTTTATTCAGCATGGGCTTCTTATCTGCCATTATGACAATTATCAGTTTCTGTATGGTCGATATGTTTGATACAATTGGAACTTTACTCGGTACTGCTACGAAAGCTGGAATGGTTGATAAAAGCGGTAAAATGCCAGACATGAACAAAGCAATGTTATCTGACTCTTTAGCAACTTGTGTTGGTGCTTGTACAGGTACATCTACAGTTACTACATTTATCGAAAGTGCTGCCGGCGTAGAAGAAGGCGGACGTACTGGTTTTGCTTCTGTTATTACCGGCATCTGCTTCCTTGCATGTTTATTCTTAGCTCCTGTTGCTAAGTTAATCCCAGCACCAGCAACTTCTGCTGCTTTAGTATTTGTTGGTATCTTAATGATTAGTTCTTTAAAGAACGTGGATTATAATGACTTCTCTCAATCCGTACCAGTTGTTCTTATGATCGTATTTATGATGATTACCAGCGGTATTGGAAATGGTATCGGTATCGGCTTAATCTCTTACTCTATCATTAAGATCTGTGCTGGAAAGTTCAAAGAAGTATCTTTATTAACACTTATTCTTTCTATACTCTTTATTGGTAAATTCTTTATTATTTACTAAGCTTTAGAAAGAAAGCCCAAATCAGTACGTTTTATACTGATTTGGGCTTTCTTTTATAGTATAAGAAAATTCCTAGGATCTGAATAGCGACTACTATAGTTGTAAACAGTCCGGCTTCCGGTCCGAATACTCCTCCATTCAATACATTAGCTTCTTTCTCCACCAGATTTACAACATGGGGAACTTTATATCCGCTGACAGAAAAGCCTAACATTGCTTGTAAAAAATTCCATGAGAAATGCATTCCCATCGACATAAATAAATTGCCACTAAAGGAATACATTAATGCAAACGAGACACCAAATACGGCCAAATTAAATAATGCTAACAGGCTAAAGCCTTGGTTTCCCAGATGGGCAAATCCAAAGACTGCGGAGGAACAAAGAATCGTAAGAAGCTCTCCTACTCCTCTATCTCTTAAGAATCCCATAATAAACCCGCGAAATACCATTTCCTCTTCTATTGCAATGACTATGTAACAAATAAACCAAAGTAAGATTGAAGAGAACGATAGATTAAAGTTTCTCTCTATCGTTCCGTTATCTGTAAGAAGGATTGCAGCCCATATTGCTCCCATGGAACAGGCTCCAATTACAAATCCAATACTCCCTTGTTTTACGATTATGGCTAATTCAAACTGCTTTCCATAGCCACGTATTGGAACATTGCTTCTTTTATAGTACATATACAATAAAAACACGACCACGATTCCTGTAATAATTTGTAGTACTGCTGTAATTGCAATCACTTCCCTTACAATTCTTCAATCTTTTCTGCATTTAATATACGGCAATTTTCTGTCGCTGTCAATGAGTTTAGATACTCTGCATCTTCCACGATACAGCGTTTGGATAACTCAATATCTTCTGCCTTAATGCTAGAGATCCCGATTGACTCTGCATAAATTCGATTACACTCTACTTGATCAATTGTAAAGATATCTCGGTAGAATAAGGAGGTTGGATGCATTAAGAAAAATGGATGCATCAGTTCAATCTGTCCTGCCTTTACTGTTTTGACATATCCACGGTGGAATGCTTTGGCGATAAATACCTCTGACTCAATCGTGCCATCAAACTCAATTCTCCCTACGACTTCCATATGGCTAGCTTTTATTGTATCTTTTCCTGTCAAGAGCAATTCGATCTTCAATTCCTCTGCCGTTAAAACAGACTCTATATGTGCACTACCCTTGATTGTAATTGTCTTTGCAGTTACTTCGTCTTTGATTTCGCAATTACCATCAATCACGATTGTCTCCGCTTCAATTTTCCCTAGTATTTCAGCATTTCCTCGAATGATTAATTCCTCTGTACGAATAATTCCTGTTAATGACAAATCACCATCTATTGTAATCGATGCAGCTTCCACTGTTTCCTTTAGTGTCGCGCTTCCTTTTATCTCTATTGTATTTGCACAAACAAATCCTGAATTTGTTGCATTCCCATTTACCTTAACAGACTGATACTCCCCTTCTGGGATCATTCCGTCTGCTTCCATGTTTAGTACTTGATCTTCCATGATTCTCCTTCCCTTACCTGCTTTCCCTTTTTAATGTCATATCATCATTATATCATATAATATCACAAATACATACTTTTTTCTACACCGTACGAACCATTGGTAAGTCGTTATTTACCCCTTTGGACATCAAGATCTGATGAAGGTCAATGACCCCATTATCAAAGGTTGAGGCACAAGATGCAAGGTAAAGATCCCACATACGATAAAACTCTTCTCCAAACATGGAAATCACCTTATCCTTATTTGCATTATAGTTCTTTCTCCAGCATAAAAGTGTCTTATTGTAGTGTCTACGCAGACTTTCTACATCCAAGGTATAAAAATGATAATCCGGTAAAAGATTGATAATTTCACGTAAGGAAGGAATTACACCACCTGGGAAGATATATCTTTTAATCCAAGGGTCTCCTGGGTATTCTTTTAATGCACTTATATAATGCAACAAGAATAATCCCTTTGGTTTTAATACTTTCTCTACCTGCTCCATAAACTCCTTATACTGGTCTCTACCAACATGCTCGATCATGCCGACGCTGACCACACGGTCAAAGGAAAGGCCACTTTCGCCTAACTCACGATAGTCCATTAATTTAACAGTAAGCTGATTTTCCAGATGATTTTCTTTAATCCTCTCCGTAAATTTCTTGTACTGCTCCTCACTTAAAGTAATTCCAACACCATTTACCTTGTATTTCTTAGCTGCTTCAATCAATAAAAATCCCCATCCACAGCCAATATCAAGTAAGCTCATACCTTGTTGTAATTGCAATTTCTCTAGGATATGATCCACTTTATTAATCTGTGCTTGAGTAAGGGTATCTGTTTCACTTTTAAAATAAGCACAGGAATAGCTCATTGTTTGATCCAGCCATAGACGATAAAAATCATTTCCGATGTCATAGTGAGACGTAACCTCCTTCTTCTGATTTTTTTTCGAGGAAGAGGTAAATAATAGCTTCTTTAGATGGGAATGGTTTGTCGTAAACTGATCCATATGTCCCATAAATAAATCCAGTACCTCATATAAGTCACGATCCACTTCGATATCGCCTCGCATATAAGCCTCGCCTAGTGCCAGTGATGTAGATGTCATAAGATCTGTTTTTGAAGGCATGCTATGGATTGTAATTGTAAACTCCGGTTCCCCCTCTCCAAGTTTTACACAACCTTCTTCCGTGACCAGGTTGCAAGCTACTGGAATAATTTTTCCCAAATATGCTTTCACAAATTCTTTCATAGATAACCTCTTTCTATTCATATTTTGAATATCAATGCTGTAATTTGATTCATCTATGTATTTTGGTTTATTTTATGTAATTTTATACATTTAATGGATAATATGGTAATAATAAAGTGCCTATACAGAACAAAGT
>JAUNRX010000040.1 GCA_030539495.1 bacterium
TGGGATGGGATGCGTTCGGTCTTCCAACTGAAAACTATGCAATCAAAAATCATATTCACCCAGCAATAGTTACAAAAAATAACGTACAAAACTTCAAGAACCAATTACATTCTTTAGGTTATTCATTTGACTGGGATAGAGAAATCAATACAACTGATCCAGAATACTATAAATGGACTCAATGGATCTTCTTAAAATTATTCAAAGAAGGTTTAGCTTACAAATCAGAAATGCCAATCAACTGGTGTCCATCTTGTAAAGTTGGTTTAGCTAACGAAGAAGTTGTAAACGGTTCTTGTGAACGTTGTGGTTCTCCAGTAGTTCACAAAGTTAAGAGCCAATGGATGTTAAAGATCACTGAATACGCTGATAAATTAATCGACGATTTAGCTGATGTTGATTACATCGAAAAAGTTAAGACTTCTCAAAAGAACTGGATCGGAAGAAGCCAAGGTGCTGAAGTTGATTTCGAGTTAAAAGACAAAGAAGATAAATTAAGAGTATACACAACTAGACCAGATACTTTATTTGGTGTAACTTACATGGTTGTTTCTCCAGAACATCCAATGATCGATAAGTATAAAGACTCCATCGGAAACATGGATGAGATCATGGCTTACCGTGAAATGGCTGCTAAGAAATCTGATTTCGAACGTGCTGAACTTGCAAAAGAGAAAACAGGCGTACAAATCGATGGTCTTACAGGCGTTAACCCAGTAAACGGAAAAGAAATTCCAATCTGGATCTCTGACTACGTATTAATGACTTACGGAACAGGTGCTATCATGGCAGTTCCAGCTCATGATGAAAGAGACTGGGAATTCGCTAAGAAATTTAACCTTCCAATCATCGAAGTTGTTGCTGGCGGAGAAGACGTTCAGGAAGCAGCATTTACTAACACGTCCACTGGTAAATTAGTAAACTCTGATTTCTTAAACGGATTAGAAGTTAAAGATGCAAAAGAAAAAATGATCGAATTCTTAACTGAAAAAGGAATCGGCGAAAAGAAAACAAACTTCAAGTTAAGAGACTGGGTATTCTCAAGACAACGTTACTGGGGTGAACCAATTCCAATCGTTCATTGCGATAAATGTGGTTATGTGCCAGTAGACGAAAGCCAATTACCACTTGAACTTCCAGAAGTAGAAAGCTACATGCCAACAGACAATGGTGAATCTCCACTTGCAGCTATGACTGACTGGGTAAACACTACTTGTCCATGTTGTGGCGGAGCAGCTAAACGTGAAACTGATACAATGCCTCAATGGGCTGGTTCTTCTTGGTACTTCTTAAGATATACAGATCCTAAGAACACAGAAGCTTTAGCAAGTCCAGAAGCATTAAAATACTGGTTACCAGTTGACTGGTACAACGGTGGTATGGAACATACTACACTTCACTTACTTTACTCTCGTTTCTGGCACAAATTCTTATATGATCAAGGAATCGTGCCTACAAAAGAACCATACCAAAAGAGAACATCTCACGGTATGATCTTAGGTGATAACGGCGAAAAGATGAGTAAATCTCGTGGTAACGTAGTTAACCCAGATGATATCGTAAGAGAATACGGTGCAGATACATTACGTACGTACGAAATGTTCATCGGTGCATTTGAATTAGCAGCTTGCTGGTCTGAAGATGGCGTTAAAGGTTGCCGTCGTTTCCTTGAAAGAGTATGGAAACTTCAAGATATCTTAACAGATGAAGAAGGTTACTCCAAAGATATGGAAACTAAGATGCACCAAACAATCAAGAAAGTATCAGGTGACTTTGAAAGTCTTAAATACAACACTGCAATTGCAGCTATGATGGCATTAATCAATGAATTCTACAAAAAAGGCAGCGTTACAAAAGGTGAATTAAAGACATTAATTACGCTTTTAAATCCAGTTGCACCTCACATGACAGAAGAAATGTGGGCTGACCAAGGATTCGAAGGTCGTTTATACCAAGCTGCTTGGCCAGAATACGATGAAGCTAAAACTGTAGAATCTACAGTGGAAATCGCCGTTCAAGTAAATGGTAAGACAAAAGGAACAATTATGATCGGTAAAGATGATCCTAAGGAAGAAGTTATCGCAAAAGGTAAAGAAGCTGTTGCTGATAAATTAACTGACAACATCATCAAAGAAATCTATGTTCCAGGTAGAATTGTAAATATTGTTTGTAGATAATTTATAAGAAAAACTATAATTTAATAGTGAATTGATAAAAGAGATGCATCTTTAAGATGCATCTCTTTTTGTTTTATAGGAAATTGCATCGCAACCCCCTATAAAGCTTGTATTAAAATGAGTGAAATTGAGCATAGTTGATTCTAAAGTTTAATAAGATAAGTCAAATTTAAGTCAAAAACAGGGCAATTACTTGACGAAAAAACATAAAAAGTGTTACATTAGAGAGACGACAATATATAGAAATAATACACAATAGATAGAAAATGGAGAGGAAAATGAGAAAAGACAGTAGTACTGAAATTGGACAACAGGGATTCTCAAGACTCATAGTTAAGGTACTAAAGTATATAGTGTTCATATTATTAGCGATAGTTATGGTTCCCATTACGATTAAGTCGTTTTCTACGATTAATGCAGGAGCTTCACATATTAATCGATATGGACATGTAATGCCCTTAGTAATTGGTTTAGGAGTAGTCTTACTATCCTTAGTGATTTTTAGTTATTATAAAAAGGTTATGCAACTGAAGGAAGGAAGGTTGCGTTATCATACAATTGGGCTAAGTGTACTTATTTTAGGATTGCAGATGGTAATCCTGGTTTTATTTAATGTGACGCCTACTACGGACAACTATGTATCGCTTGATTTAGCAAGCGCAATGGCAGAAGGAAAGATATCGGAGTTAGCCTATCCGGGATTAGATTATTTTTCAATCTATGGAAATATGTATTTTTATACACTTCTTTTAATGTACGTTTTTAAAGTGGCGGCATTGGTAGGAATTGCGAATTATATAAAAGTGGCAATGGTGCTAAATGTCTTATTAATAGATTTGAGTTTATACTTTGGATACAAAATCGTAATTCGATTATTTGATAAGAAAAGGGCAGTTCTATTTTTAGCACTAACAGCACTTAATCCATTGTTTTATTTGGTATTACCATGGACCTATACGGCATCTTATAGTATGCCATTCTTTATGGGAATTATTTATTATGGAATTGTGTATTATCAGACGGAAAAGCAGTGGGTGCGAGTTGTATCAATTATTACAATTGCACTCTGTAGCGTACTTGGATACTTTCTACGTCCAACAGCATTGATTGCAACCATAGCATTAGTATATACTGCGGTTATTTGGTGCATAAGCAAGAAGGGGATTTATAAACAGTTAGTATTATCTGCCTTAGTATTTATTCTAATTGGTGGGATTGGATATTATTCCGTCTCCAAAATGATTTCCTCCTATAATCCAGATCGAGAAGGAAATTATCCAGTGACGCACTGGCTCATGATGGGGATGCATGGAGAGGGACGAGTAAATCAAATAGATAATAGTTATACCTCCAGTTTTCCTACAAAGGAAGAAAAGAAACAGGCAAATATAGCAAAGATCAAAGAGTACTGGCAAGAAGAAGGTGCATCCGGTTACGTAACTACGCTTCTAAAAAAAATAGAGATTGTATGGGCAGATGGAACCTGTAAATATGCAGCTCGAATGCAGCAGGATAATACTCAGAGTATGTTATTTGAATCATTAGCTGGAGGAAAAAAGGATGGCATGGTCTTATATTGTCAGATTTATCATGCATTCTTATGTTTATTTATCACTTATTCTGTAGCAATTTCATTATGGAAGGACAGAAGAAACGGTATCTTTACACTACAGCTAATATTACTGGGAGCAGTGGTATTCTATTTAATATGGGAAGCAAAAGAACTTTACAGGATTCCATTTATAGGATTACTTGTGATACTTGCATTAGTGGGAATTGATGATAAGTCACAAAGAATCAGGAAAACGAGCAGGAATAAGTTTATTAGTGGTATTGCGGTAGTCATGGTAACTACAATTCTTCTTATGGCATACCAATATGATCATTTTACAAAACAACCATATAATCAGATGAAGTATTCTATAAGATCAGTTGGACAGACCAGCTATATGGATTATATGTGTGATATTGCAAAAGAAAATCGTGAAATTGAGCAGGAATTTTATGCAAGGCATAGCTTTAATACCATCGTATTAAATGGTAAAAAGATGAATCAAGGGAAGCAGAGATATGTAATTGATCTTCTTGATGAAAATAGAGAACTATGTAAACAGTTTACTATTAACAATAAGAAGATTAAATCAAATCAGGATATCCTATTATCTACAGAACTGTTACCTGGCGGTCAAAAATACTATATAAGAATTAAAGCAAAAAATCCGAAGGAGAAAGACAGTATTGGATTTGGTTATCGAAAATCACTTACGACTTCTCAATATGAGGGAGAGCTAGTTGATTTAAATAATGAGACTAGTTATGTTTCGGATTTATTTCTGCAGGTTATGGAATGTTCAGAAGCTACCTATATCTCAGAAAGAGGATATTGTTCGATTGCAATAGCGTTACTAATATTTGAACTATTAATAGGAGTAGGCTATTATAATGCCTTTATTAAAAATAAAGATGAGTTAAAAGAACTTGACTATAATGAGAAGTCAGAAATTATAGAAACGCCTTAATAAATGAAACTCTAGCTGCTAGTTAATTAGTAGTTAGAGTTTTTTTACATACTAGAGTTTTATTTTGAATTATTAGCCTTAAAAGGATATAATCACCATGGACATAGAAATCATGGTGTTACATAATTAGATAGGAAAAAGTGAACGAAGGAGGGAATCAAATGAAGAGATACGGATCATTTTTTAAGAACATAGCGGCACTAATCATGCTTCTTGCACTGCTATCCTTACTATTACCAGTGTGTAAGATTACAACAAACAAAAAGACAAGCACGGTGTCGGGAATTGGCATTATGAAGATTGGGGCAGACTTGGGTTATGAATACTATAAAAATGGAACGATTAAAAATAACTATGTCGTTGTAGATACAGTAACCTGGGGCGAATTAAAAGGCGGAGTAAATGAAGGCGTACAGCATAAGGAATTTAAAAAGGCAATAGTCGTGGGCGTTGTCGTAATACTTCCGGTACTCTTTTGCTTCCTTGCCATGTTGTTTACATTTATGGCAGGCGGAAAGATCGCAATGATGTTTCCAACTATTTTAATTGGACTAGCCTCCTTTGAAACCATAGTTGGAGTCGGTGGATTTTCCAAGATACAAAAACTGCTATTACAAAATGCGGATGACGCAGGAGCAAGCCTTTCTTTAGCTATTGGAACGTATGCGTTTATGCTACTTTGTATCCTTGCATTTGGAATTATTTTAGCACTATGGGTGACAGGTGGATTTAACCGCCCTACAAAAAGAGAACGTCGTTATTATGACAGAGATGATAATGATAACGATGATGATGACGATAATGATGATAAAAAAAGACGTAGAAGACGTAAAAAGGATGGAGCGTCTAGAAGAGAAAAACGTCGTAAGAGACAACGGAGAAAAGAGAAAAAGAAGGATCGTAAGAGACGTAAATCTGATCGTAAGAATAAGAAGAATCGAGCATCAGAGAATAATAACAGTACTCAAGAGAATAGTCAAAGTCAGAAAAGGCCAGAGCAGCAGGATGAGACAAAGAAGGCTGAGCAAAATGAAAATGTCATAAGTAAAGAGGCAACTGGATGTTTAAGTGGGCTAAATGGAATGTACCAAGGAGCGGTCATGGATCTTTCTAACAATCAAATGAGCTCCTTTACAATTGGTACGACAAAAGAGGCAATGGATGCATTAGCTAGCAATTCCCTTGCAGATCTTGAAAAGTTACAGGGAAACACTTGTGATATTGTGTATAGTCCTGTAACAAAGCGATATACAATTAGCAGTCACTCCGTAAAGCAGATTATCTTACAAAACCAGATAGATGCTCAAAACCAAGTACGTCTTGGCAATGGTGATTCTGTGACAGTTGGTGCAAATACGTTATTATATATTGGCGATTTTAATAATATTATTAAATTAGACTAGTAGGAATACAAAAGAATAAAAGAAAGAAGGAACAACACATGGAAGGGTATAAAGGTCTATGTGTTGTTTTTCTTTTGATTGAAATTAAGCTGTAATTGCTAAGTAAAGAAAAGGAAAAGAGGGAGTGCTATGTTTCTATCTGATTTAAGTGCTGTTACAAAAGAGGTTATAGATATTGTTGGAGCTACCGTCCCACTGCAGGATATTACGCCAAGACAGTATGCCTATGTGCAGTATCCAAAAGTCATTGCATTAATGCGGTTTCAGGTAAGACAATACAAGGCAGAGGGATTTGGCAATGTTATGGTGATGAATACAAAGGCAGTAGGTGGGATGATGGAGTTAGCCACCATTGTATTTACGCCAACGGAGGGAGTCACAATGCCAGTATTACTACTAGACAGCATGCTTATGCCTAAGAAGAAGCAGGCAATATGTTTTGCTGAGTATTATGACTGTACAAGGAATGGAGTCACAGATACCAAGGACTTTGACCAGGTAGCATTAAAATATAAGATGTATCCCGACTATAAGGAAGATCCTGCATGGTATCTTTCCATGCGTACTCCTTACTCAATTATCAAATCCGATCTTAGCAGCCAGCAGGGGCATGGTATATCACAGATTATGAAGGATACGGTAACTGCATATACCATGACGGCAAAGAGAGCCTTAAAAGGGCAAGAGGATTTTGTAAAACTACGCCAGTTCCAACAGCGAATGATTAACGAGGGAAATCCATCTACCTCTACTCTTGAAAAAGTATTGGGAAAAAAGGGAGCAGCCAAGTTCTTTGAAACCGTGGTAATGCCAATTCCTAACTAGTTACATAAGAGACTGTAGAGAGTAGGAACTTAAGACAATATTAAGGAAAAGTGGAGAAGTTTCTCATTCCCCCCTATGATAAAATATCAAAAAGGGGGATGAGAAAATACCATTTTTATCTACATCTTCATAAAAATGTCACATCTTTATAATAAAATATGATATTATGATTAAAAAAAAGAAAGCAAGAGGAAGAGCATTGAGAAATAAGTTTATATGGTTATTGACTGCAACACTAGTATTATCGGCTACTGCATGTAGTAGTGATAAAAAGGAAACTAACGATACGGCTAAAACCGAGGTAGCTACAACTGCTGCACCAACAGAAGTACCAAAGACTAAGGTTACAACTCAGAATGGAGAGGTTTCCCTTGGTGACTATAAAAACTTAAAAGACGAGAAAGATATTGATACGGTAACGGATGAAGAAATTCAGGATGAAATAAATGTCCTCATTCAGGATTATGTAAAGCAAAAAGAAGTAAAGCGAAAATCTAGAGAGGGCGATATTGTAGAACTGAATTTAATTGGTACAGCAGATGATGAGCTTATATTTGATTATGAGGAGGAGGTTGCACAAGTATTAATCGGTAATCAAGAACTTGGTGAAAAATTTGATCAGAAGCTTACAGGAGTTTCTGCAGGGGACAAGCTTAACTTTTCAATAAAATATCGAGAGGATTTTGAAGATGAGGATTTGGCAGGTTTGACAGTCAAATATAGCATAACGATAAAGAAGATATTAGAAGAGGTAGCGCCAGAGTTAACGGATGCCTTTGTTAAGAAAAACTTAGACTATGATTCCTATAATGACATGAAAACAGCAATCAAGGAAGAGCTTGAGAACGACCATGCTACACAAAGTGAAGAGAATTTACGTGAAAGTCTGCTTACACAAGTTGTAAGTAATTCAAAAGTTGAGAAATATAGCGATGAACTTTATAAGGATTGTAAACAGAGTCTAGAAGATATGTATAATGGAATGGCCGAATTTTCGGGACAAACGTTAGAGGAATATTATAAAATAAATCATTTGACAGAGGCACAGAGAAAGGATGATCTTTTAGATGTGGTCTACCGTAGTATTGTAGTAGAAGCAATTGCAGCACAAGAAGGATTAGTTGTGACAGACAGTGAGTATAAAGAAGCGGTTAAGACTTATGCTACAGAAGAAGGTTATGACAGCCAAAAAGACTTTTTAGAGCACTATAGTGAGAAGGATATAAAAAGCTGGATCTTAGAAGATAAAGTATTGGATTTTTTAGAAAAGAATGCTACAATTACTGAAAAAGAAGTAACTGCTGATAGTGAAGAATAGAAGAGAGTATAATAAGAGCATTTATTATGATAAGGGAAACCTCATAATAGATGCTCTTATCTGTTACGAAAGGAGATAACAAATGTTACAAGAAGAGATGACAAGGTTTCGTGAACAAGAAACACCGATTGAAGGAAAGGTATTTGAGGGAGAGGTGCTTGTAGAGGAAGATTTGGAGAGATTTGAGTTTGACCAAGTAGTGTTTAATAAATGCAGATTTATTGGATGTGATTTTACAGATGCAACGTTTATCAATACAACTTTTACTAATTGTGACTTTTCCAACTGTATCTTTTATAAAAGTTATTGGAAAGATGCCTTGGTAAAGGATAGTAAGGCAGATGGCAGTAAATTCAGCGGGGCAATTTTTAGACAGTCTACCATTGAAACAAGCTCCTTTATGTATACCAATTGCGTAAATACCCTCTGGGAAAACAGCAAGATTAACGACTGTGATTTTACCCAGGCATTTATGTCAGAAGTGAAGTTAAAGAAGCTTACATTAACAAAAGTAAACCTTACCAGCGTGGATTTCTTTAAGACACCGCTAAAGGGAATTGATCTGTCAGACTGTAATATTACCAACATCATGGTATCCGATACGTATAAGGAATTGGGTGGGGTAAAGATGAATATGTTTCAGGCAGCAGACATTGCAAAGCTGCTTGGAATTAAGATTGTATAATCTGCTAGTCAATAACTTCCATTGACGGAGGCCTCCCCCCTATGCTATTATCAGTTCAGTTAACAATTTTGTAATAAATTTAACATTATTGTAAAGAACCCGTGAATAACCTTTGGAGGTCGAAATGAAAAAGAACATAAAAGGGATGATAGCATCAGTTTGCTTTGCAATTCCATTTTTAATAGGTGTAACAGCAAGCGCAGATACCATAGATAAATCAAACTCATGTTTGGAAACGTCCATAGCTAGAAATGCGGAAAAAGTACAATTAGAAATCAGCATGGGGGATACAACTCCATTTGCTTTTATTGGCTTATCAACAGCTGATAATTATGTAAACATTAGAAAAAGTAAAGATACCAATTCAGAAGTATTAGGAAAGCTTTACAAGGGCGGTGCAGTAATCTTAGAAGAGATGCACGGTGATTGGGCAAAGATTACTTCTGGTAACGTGGAAGGATATATTTCTTCCGAGTATTTAGCAGTTGGTGAAGAAATAAAGAATATGTTGGAAGAATATTCTTTAACATATGCAAAGATAAATACGATCACATTACGTGTTCGTGAAG
Organism: bacterium; assembly: GCA_030539495.1. Taxonomy (GTDB): domain Bacteria; phylum Bacillota; class Clostridia; order Lachnospirales; family Lachnospiraceae; genus KM106-2. The sequence continues at coordinate 9,497 of JAUNRX010000040.1, forward strand.
ATAAAAATGCAGAGTCTGCGACATTAGGACTTGTTTCGGAAGGAGAATCTTACCGTGTATTAGCTCAAAATAGTGAGTGGGTAAAGATTGATTATAACGGAACAAAAGGCTATGTTTCAAAAGACTATGTAAGCATTTATCATGAATTTGAAAGTGCAGTGTCCATTCAGGAAGAAAATGAAAATCAGGAAGCAGAAGAACAAGCAAGACAACAAGAAATTGCGGCAAGAACAGTTTCAAGTAATACGACAGGTACTACCAATAAATCTTCAGCATCTAAAAAGACATATTCATCAGGAAGTACAACATCAAGCTCCAGCCTACAAAACAGTACTGTTTCAAGTGGCAGAGGTGCAGCATTAGCATCCTATGCACAGCAGTTTGTAGGTAACCCTTATGTATGGGGCGGAACTAGTTTGACAAGTGGTGTAGACTGTTCAGGATTTGCACAGGCAGTATTTAGAAACTTTGGATACAGCATTCCAAGAACAAGCCGTCAACAGGCGAAAGTTGGAACAAGTGTAAGTGCATCCAACTTACAAAAGGGTGATTTAATCTTTTATGCAAGTGGTGGAAGTGTAAACCATGTAGCAATCTACATTGGAAATGGCAAGATTGTTCATGCAAGTAATCCAAAGGATGGTATTAAAATTTCTAACTACAATTACCGTACTCCATATGCAATTCGAAGAGTGATTAAATAGTGTGATAAAAAAGGAGCTGATGCTCCTTTTTTAGTATTCTAAAGTTGGAATGAGAGAATATGACCAACGTACTACTTGAATAATAATGGTAAATAAGATATCATTTCTATAACTCACTTTTAGTATAAAAGTGTCACATTATAGGGAAAAACAGAAGGGATAAAAATACGAATGAAGAACAGAGTAGGCACAAAAGTATTTATCATGGTATTAATTATGTTTGTATTTGCGGAGTCTGCAAATGCAATGAATTATGTTTCAGGATTGAAAATGCTTGATAAAAGTAAGGAAGTGAATGACAAGTATGTTGTCGCAACAAGGGATATGGGAACCGTCAGCTTAGCAACAGAACGAGTACAGAAATACGTAAACCAATTAACTACTGATATATCTACAGAAGTAAGGACTACTGTAACAGCAGACTTAAAAGAGACGCAGGATCAACTTGCAGAGACATTTAATAAGTTAAGTGAAGTAGTGAATGAAGTAGGGGAACAGGAATTAATTGATGCAACAACAAATGCAAAGGCAGCGTATACTACATATTTAATAAATGCACAAAAAGCAATACAGCTTTATACTGCAGGGAAGAAAGATGAAGCACAGAAAATTTTAAATTTGGATATAATGTCTCAAGTTACTACTATGGATGATAGTGCAATAGCAGTAAGAGAACGACTTACTAAGTTATGTGATGACAGTATTAAAGACCAGGAAGATATTATTAAAGTACAAAAAGTGTTAGCAATTTGTTTAACCATGTTAACTATAGTAGCACTTGCAGTAATTACATTGTTAACAATAAGATTAGTGGTAAGACCAATTAAGCACGTAACCAGTGAATTAGTAACCATGGTAGAAGAAATTGATCGTGGAGAAGGCGATTTATCTAGAAGAATCCAGATTAAATCAAAAGATGAGATTGGACTTATGGCACAGGGGATCAATACCTTTATTGAACACCTTAGCATTATTATTGATAAAATCAAGCAGGAATCCAGTAGCATTTCTGCATCGATTGCAACGACAGATGAACAAGTAAATGAATTTAACAGTGATGTCAGTGACGTATCGGCAACATTAGAAGAGTTATCTGCAAGTATGGAAGAAATCACAGCAACGGTTGCAGAGATTGGTTCTCGTTCGGATAGGATTTTAGATGCAACGAAGGACATTGCAAAACGTGCAGGAGAAGGCTCTGAGTTTGCAACATCTATTAAAGAGAAATCATCGGATGTCCATACAATGGCGGAAGAGAGCAGAGAGCTTACGAACACCACAGTAGAAAAAATCAATGCAGCATTATCCGTTTCTTTAGAAAATAGCAAAAGCGTAAGCAAGATTAATGATTTAACAGCAGAAATTCTTGAGATTGCCGGACAGACAAACCTACTTGCCTTAAATGCATCAATTGAAGCAGCAAGAGCTGGTGAAGCAGGTCATGGATTTGCAGTAGTTGCAGAGGAAATCCGTGTCTTAGCGGATAACAGCAGACAGACAGCAAATAACATCCAGCAAATCAGTGAGACAGTAACTGCTTCTGTAGATGAATTAGTAGAAAATGCAAGCAAGATGATTGAGTTTGTAAAAGGAAAAGTACTTGAGGATTACCTTCAGTTTGTTGAAACAACAGCTGATTATAATCATGATGCGGAACGATTTAACCAGATTATGGGCGAGTTTAAAAATCATGCCTCTGAATTAAAAGAGACAATGGGTACGGTAAATGAAGCATTAGGCGGAATTGAAAATACGATTAATGAGTCAACGACTGCAGTAGGGAATGTGGCAGAGACTACAAATAATATGGTGACTTCAATTGGAAAGATTGGAGACGAAATGGAAAACAATAAGCAAATCATAGGCATATTGTCCGTAGAAGTAGATAAGTTTAAAGAAATGTAAATCAAGAAAGAAGAGAAAAGTCGTTTTGTCAAACTGGCAGGGCGGCTTTTCCATTTCTAGATTATACTTGTCTTATGAAAGCACAATAAATATAATGTATATAGTGAAAAAAAGTTACATACATAATAAAGTTACAAAATACAGGAGGAATGAAAATGCTTGAATTAAGAAATGTTTGTTTTCAGGTCGATAATGAAGGCAAAGAGATACTAAATGATATTAATTTGACCATAGACGAAGAAAAGTTTATTGCCATTACTGGACCAAACGGCGGCGGGAAGTCTACCCTTGCAAAGATAATCATGGGAATAGAGAAGCCGACGTCCGGAAAAATTCTATTTAATGGAGAAGATATTACCGAGGTAAGCATTACCGAGCGAGCAAAAAAGGGAATTAGCTTTGCATTCCAACAGCCAGTTCGTTTTAAAGGAATTACGGTGAGAGACCTGATCACATTGGCAAAAGGAGAAAAGATAAGCAAGGAAGAAGCCTGTGAGTATCTTTCAGAAGTTGGTTTATGTGCAAATGATTATATTGACCGTGAAGTGAATGCCAGCTTATCCGGCGGTGAGATCAAGCGAATTGAGATTGCGACTGCGATGGCTAGAAAGTCTCAGCTATCTATTTTTGATGAGCCGGAAGCAGGAATTGATATCTGGAGCTTCAATAATTTAATTCGTGTATTTGAAAAGTTACATAGTCAGACAAAAGGATCTTTAATTATCATTTCCCATCAAGAGCGTATCCTAAATATTGCCGATGAAATTATCGTAATTGCCGATGGACAAGTAACCGAGAAAGGCAAGAAGGAAGACATCCTTCCAAAGTTACTTTGTAAATCAAAAGAAGCATGTAAATTTTATCAAAAAGCCTAACGAGCACTGGAGGAAATGAAAATGGATGAATTACAAAAACATATGTTAGATGAGATATCAGGAATTCATGAGATTCCAGAAGGAGCCTATAATATAAGATCCAACGGAACAAGCATTGGACGAAACAGTACGGCAAATATTCAAATCGATACAAAGAAAGATAAGCCGGGAATTGATATACATATTAAGCCGGGAACGGTTCACGAAAGCGTACATATTCCAGTTATCCTTAGTGAGACAGGGCTAACCGATTTAGTATATAACGATTTCTATATTGGAGAAGGTGCAGACGTAACCATCGTTGCAGGGTGCGGGATTCATAATTGTGGAAATCAGAAGTCACAGCATGATGGCATCCATACCTTTTATATAGAAAAAAATGCAAAGGTGAAATATATTGAAAAGCATTACGGAGAGGGCGAAGGAACCGGAGAACGTGTGCTAAATCCACAGACTATCGTCTATATGGAAGATGGCAGTTACATGGACATGGAAACAGTACAAATCAAAGGGGTAGACTCTACAGTACGTGTAACAAAAGCGAAGTTAAAAGCAGATGCCAAGATCGTAATCAGAGAAAAGATTATGACTCATGGTAATCAGACGGCAGAGACGAACTTTGAAGTGGATCTGGATGGAGAAAATTCAGGAGCCGACGTAGTCAGCAGATCGGTAGCAAAGAATACTTCTCATCAAAGATTCCTTTCTAAGATCAATGGAAACAATAAATGTAATGGTCATACCGAGTGTGATGCTATAATTATGGATCATGGAAGTGTAAGCGCAATCCCTGAACTTACTGCAAATAACATCGATGCAAGCCTAATTCATGAGGCAGCCATTGGAAAGATTGCAGGAGAACAGATTACAAAGCTTATGACGCTTGGACTAACCGAAGCAGAGGCAGAGGCACAGATTATCAGTGGTTTCTTAAAATAAAGAAGAAGAAAAATGCATCCAAAAGCATAGAACCAATCGCTTTTGGGTGCATTTTTTACGATTTAGTGATACACTATAACATAAAATGTATTTTTAAGGAGAGAAAAAATGAATCAACCATTTATTGAATATATAAAATCAATTGACCACGCAGTGACACATGCAGGAAAGTTCCATGCAGATGATGTATTTAGTGTTGCACTGCTTCACTATATTAATCCAGATATTAAGATTGAACGAGTAAACAAGGTGCCAGAAGACTATACAGGTTTGGCATTTGATATTGGATTTGGGGCATATGACCACCACCAATTAGATAAGAGACTTCGTGAAAATGGAGTTCCTTATGCAGCATTCGGCTTACTTTGGGAGAGCCTTGGAAGTGATTTAATCGGTGAAGAAGAAGCAAAGAAATTCGACCAACGTTTTATCGAGCCATTAGATGTAAATGATAATTTTGGCGAAGAACATGTTATTGCAAGAGCAGTCAGCAATTTCAATCCTACTTGGGATAGTGATGAAGATGCTTATGAAGCATTTATTAAGGCAAGCGAATGGGCACTTGGTATCTTAAAGGGCGAGTTTGCACAGATGGAAGGCCGCAAGAGAGCAAAAGACTTAGTAGAAGCAGCTCTTGCAGAGTCAAAAGACGGAATTTTAATTCTAAAGCAGTCCATGCCATGGAAGAAATACGTGAAGGATACGGACATTACATTTGCAATTTACCCAAGCAACCGTGGCGGTTACTGTGCACAGGCAGTACCAAGCGACTTTGACTACAAAGTATTAAAATGTCCATTCAATTCAGAGTGGTGTGGTAAGACAGAAGACGAAATTAAAGAAATCTCAGGAATTGAGACAGCTACCTTCTGTCATAACAGCGGATTCTTATTCTCTGCGCTTACACTAGAGGATTGTATCAAGGCATGTAATCTTAGCCGTGAAAAACAGCAAGCAGAGAAACAGGCAGAAGGAAAAACTCTTGAACAGGCAAGCGAAGAGCCAGTGGTGTTAAACCTTTCAACAAGTAGTTCCATAGAATGGTCAGAAGAGAAGTTAGCACGTGCAGAAAGCTTTGGCAAGATAATTGATCTTGAGCTTCCTGATGTAAATGTACGTACGTACCGTGGAATCAGCTTCCCAGAAGAGGGAATGGATATCACAAAGAGTGAGAAAGAGAAGAGACAAGAAGCATTTGCAAACATGGTGGATGACTGTGTTAAAAAGGTGATGTCTTATGATGCAAATGCAGTAATTGTGGAAGGTGATGCAGTGCTTACGTTTGCAATAGTCCGTAAGCTTATGAATAAGAAGGTTCGTGTGTTAGCACCAAGATATGATCAGAACAATGAGTTCAGAAAGTTTGTAAAGTTTGAACTCTAGGTTCCAGTTTAGTTAAATTATGATAATTTAGAGAAAAATTTCATAAATTGATGAATGAATCCAGTTATTTGGCCCAATACTAGATAAGGTTATTAGTAGAATCTTTGAATTGGAGGGTTGGAATTGAATGTATTAGTTCCATTAAATAATCTGGAACATTTATCAGAATATATTAGTGCCGGTGCAAGTGAATTCTATATCGGTTTTTACGATGAAGCATGGAAAAAGAAGTTTGGCGAATATATGGATATCAATAGGTTAAGCGGATTTGGAAAAGAGGCTAACCCCTATAGCTTTAAGGAAGTGTTGTCCCTGATTCCAAGAATAAAAGAACAGGGACAAATGATCTATGTAACATTTAATGCAAGCATTTATTCAGAAGAGCAGTTAGGTGAAATAAAGAACTACTTTTTAGAGTTAAAGAAGACAAGGGTAGATGGCGTGATCGTGTCTTGTATGGAGCTGGTATTGCTGGCAAAAGAGTGCGGTATTAACAGCGTGGCAAGCACGATTTGTGGTATCTATAATTCTGATTTAGCAAGAATTTATTATAAGGCGGGAGCAAAGCGTCTGATCTTACCAAGGGATCTGAGTACGGAAGAAGTATGCAATATTGCAGCAGCTGTACCAGAGGCAGAGTATGAAGTATTTATGATGCGAAATGGATGCTCATTTTCTGACTCCAATTGTCTTGGATTTCATAGGACCGAGACTTGTGCAATCTGCGGAAGCTTAGCCAAGGCTGGGCATGATCTTCATCTTAGAAAAGAGAACTTTCATTCCGTCAATAATGCGGAATTAAATGATGAGCTTTATACAAATCAGTTCCATAAATATACATGTGGATTATGTTCCATTTATGACTTTGTAAAGAGTGGCATATCGGCAGCAAAAATCGTTGGTCGTTCCGACGATTGGGAGTATATATGCAAGGATATTTCATATGTTTATGAAAATGAGAGGATTGCAAAACAGTGTAAGACGAGAGAAGAATACTTAGAAAAAATGATATTTCCAGAAGGTCGAAAAGAGATGTGCAAGCTAGGCTTGTCCTGCTATTATCCAGAAGTTCGGTTTTCTTAAGAAATTACATGAAAATGAGTAGGAGGCTCGTATGGAAGAAGAAATCAAAAAAGAATATTGTATTAATTTGTGTGAGCTATTAAAACATATCGAAGTAAGTGGGATCTCGTTAGAGCAGATTATTCATTCAGCAGAGAAGACACTGAATACAAATTCAATTTCCCGTATCTACATTGGCTCTTATTTTTGCAGTCAATACTTTATGCATCTGACTGAGGCAGATTGTAAAGATGTGCTTGAGTACGTGAACCAACACAACGGCAAGGTTACCTTAGTGATTCCCATTGTGACAGAAAAGAATCTAAAGAAGGTAAAGCTTCGTATTGATTCCTTTATAAATTATTTTGGTGCAGTTATGGATGAAATTACTGTAAATGATTATGGAATGCTTGAGTATATCTATAATAAATATAAGCTTAAGCTGAATCTAGGACGTCTGTTTATGAAGGACTATAGAGATCCAAGATATCCGGAGTATTTTAAGGGCCCATTTCGTCCAAGGGTATTTACCAGCTATATTCGAAGTATTGTTGAGAAATATGAAATTCACGCAATGGAGTTTGATCCAACCCATAAGGAATTGGACTTTGCAGAAAAGCCAGAAGGAGTTTTAATTGGTCTGCATACACCATATTGCTATATGACGACAGGACAGATTTGCGAATACTCTTCAGTAGATAAAGACATTAAGGATAAGTTCCGTCCAAATCCGGACTGTGATGTGGAGTGCTTAAGCCACCATATTGAATATGATTTAGAAGAAATTGAGGAAGAACGTAAATTTATTCGGTTCGGAAGGACCGTATATTTTGAAAATAAGGATTGTAAGGTGTTAGGCCTTACGGACATGAGGGTCATCTACCTTCCATTGGATACAGAAATTTTTTAATAAGTACTTTAAGTTCCCCTACATAATATGGAGAGATTCCGTTATGCAGGGGAATGATTTAAGAAAATAAAATAAGGAGTGTACATGAATTTTTTTAGTTTAAAATTACATAATACAACAATTCAAAAAGAAGTGCTGTCAGGCATTTCTACATTTATTGCGATGTCGTATATCTTAACTGTAAATCCAATTATCCTGTCACGAACAGGAATGGATGCAGGAGGTGTATTTATAGCCACCGTACTATCTATTATAATGACCACATTGGTGGGAGCCTTTTATACAAAGATGCCGTTAACCTATGCGCCATCCCTCAGTCTAAATATGATGTTTGTTCCAATGACAATGAAAACATGTGGAGGCGACTATAGAATGGTGTTGTTAGCGACCTATTTATCAGGAATCGTGATTGTACTTGTTGTCATAACAGGAGCTTACGAACAAATTCTTATTCGCATACCGTCGTTTGTAAAACATAGTGTGATTGCAGGAATCGGACTTATGATATTGTTGGCAGGTTCAAACGTATTGCAGTTGTTTTCATTGGATGACAATGGAGAATTTCATTTTGGAAAAGTATTATACAAAGAGATCCTATTTTGTCTGCTTGCCATTGCATTGGTACAGTTTCTAAAGAGCAGGAAACGACAAGGAGCTATAGCAATCGGTATTATGACTACATATATTCTTGCAGCAATCAGTGAATTAATAAACTATCTTCAAACACAGCAGGGAGGAGTTGAGAAGTTTCTTGAAACGTATATATCCAGCAGTGTGCCAATTGGAAGCATTATTGAGGTAGCATATCAGTTCCCTCATGTGGAGGAGCTTATTTATGATAAATCCAAGTTCTTTCGCCTGATTATGTTGGTATTTACAATTACGTTAGTGCATTTTTTTGATGCCTTTGGTACGACTAGTGCGGAGTTGGAACAAATTGAAATTGATGATGAGAACTATGACCAGGAGGCAAAGAGGAAGACCATGTTGGTAAATGGGATTGGCTCTTTATTAAGCGGTTGTGCAGGAACTGCATCGGTAACCACAAATGCGGAGAATATGGTTGGAATTAAAGGGGGAGCAAAGACTGGACTAAGCGCAATCGTTGTGTGCATATGCTGCATACTATCTTTATTTGTTTCCCCCATCTTTACGACCATGTCGGAATATATCGTTGCACCAGTAATGATTTATATAGGGATTATCTTTTTATCGAATCTTCGCTACATAAGGAGTATGAGACTTAGCGAAGCAATTCCCTCTGTCTTTATTGTGTTTTATAGTGGAGTAACATTTCAGGTAGGAGAAGCAGTCAGCTTTGGAATACTTCTAAATATGCTGCTAAAGATTATGTTCGGAAGAAGAAAAGAAATTACAAACTATTGGCCAATTATTGTTGTTTTCTGTATTGTATGTATAGCAATTCGGAGTGCAAATTAGGAAGATAGGAGGAAATGACCATGGCAATTGTATTGTGTTTTTCTCTTGTTATAATGGCAGCAGTTACTATGATGCTGGGAGTAAATGTCTTTATATATGATGATATTAATCAGAAACATAATCAGTATTATGTGCAGTTATGTGGTGCAAGCAGTGTATGGAGTTTTAGCTACGGCTGCATTGGACTAATCCAAGATCAAAAGATATCTGCATTTTTACGATGCATTGCACTATTTGGTGTATTGTTTGTAATTGCAAAAGCAATTGTCTTAGTTTCCATTTGGATGGAAGTGAAGGAAAGAATACAGAAACTATTATATCTGTATGTTACTATAGCAAGTCTGATTATCTACCCCCTTATTATTGATAAGGAACGGATTGTCTTTGTAAATACGTCATATGGTTATTATTATACCTTTGAACATTTTCTTGGACGAACGATCTTTACTTACTATGTAGCCTCAGTTGTAATCCTGGGAGCATCTATGCTATTCTATGGATTTTTTACAACCAGTAAGAAAAGGAAGAGGAAGATGGCTAAGGCCACGGCAACCTGTCTTACTGTGCTTCTATTTGGTACCGTGTTTGATATCATACTGCCGTTATGGGGAATTGCCAGCTTTCCAAGCAGTGCGATCACTCAATTTATATCCGTAGTATTTGTCTATTTTGTATCGATTCGCTATAACATGTCACGTATGACCCTTTCCAATGTAAGTGAGTATATTTATTCGGTGGTGGATACGCCCATTCTAATTTTAGATGAAGAGGAGAAAATCCAGATTGCCAATACCTCTTCCAGCACATTTCTCCGTGTTCCGGTAGATCAGATTATAGGAAGACAGCTATCGGATTTCTTTTCTATGGAACAGGAGCGGGTGGACACGGATGGAAAGAGAGCAGTATTTGCGAACTGTCTGTCTAACAAAGCAAAGTGTGATTTAAGTGTCAACGAGATTAAAGACCGTTATAATGAATATTTGGGCAAGATTGTAGTGATTTCGGATATGACAGATAAGATTAATTTAATTGAGAAATTGGATGAAAGCCGTGAAGAGGCTGTTCGTGCGAATCAAGCCAAAAGTGCATTTTTAGCAAATATGAGTCATGAAATCCGAACCCCAATGAACACCATTATCGGAATGAGTGAATTACTGCTAAAGAAAGAGCTAGAAGCGGAAGTAAAGCAGGAGGTCCTGTTAATTCGAAATGCAGGCTCAGGACTTTTATATATTATTAATGACATTCTTGATATTTCTAAGATTGAGTCTGGTAAGTTTGAAATTATCGAAAGTGAATACATGCTAGCCTCTCTAATTGTGGATGTAGTAAATATGATGTCAGTTCGTCTTAATGATAAGGATATATATTTCCTAGTAAAAGTAGATACTAGACTTCCAGCCAATTTAATAGGAGATGATTTACGTATCAAACAGGTCTTAATTAATATCATTGGAAATGCAATAAAGTTTACCCATAAGGGATTTATCCAGGTAAGTATTTCAGGAAAGTATGAAAAGGCAGAAGAATTAACCCTGGTCATTGAGGTAGAAGACAGCGGAATTGGTATTAAGAAGGAAGATATACCAAGTCTGTTTGGTATCTTCAATCAAGTAGATACAAGAAGGAATCGTAAGATAACGGGAACAGGGCTTGGGCTGGCAATCAGTAAGAACCTTTGTGAACTAATGGGAGGAAGCATTGAAGTCGATTCCGAATATGGACAAGGCACGGTCTTCACCATTTCATTGAAACAAAAGGTAAAAGAGATAGAGACTGTTGCCAGCATAGAGGATAGGGAAAAGATTCGAATTATACTTTATGAAGCGGATCCCATTATGATTCATTATTTTACAACTACTTTTGATGAAATGGGACTGAAGTATTTCTTATGTACTAATCTAGAACAGATCATAAAGATTAACCAGTACTCCCATTTTATTATACGAGATGATTATTATGAGCAATTAAAAGGAAGGCTAAGTAATCTGGTAGATGAAAGCAAGGTGGTGGTGGTCCTTACTCAAGGAGATGATATTGGAAATAAGGTATTGGGAAAACGTCATGTATATCTGCCATTGTTTTGTTTCCAAATTGTAAATATCCTAAATAATGAAAAGGTAGTGTATGCATATGGAGAACAGTCTTATAATTCAGGAGAGATTAAGCCTCTTCCTTTTGCACGAATTTTGGTAGTAGATGATAATGAGACAAACTTATATGTTGCAAAGGGGCTGATGAGTTCCTATCAAATGCATATTGATGTGTCCAGCAGTGGATATGAGGCACTAGCCCTTGTACGAAAGAATAAATACGATTTGATCTTTATGGACCATATGATGCCGGAATTGGATGGTGTAGATACAACCAAACAAATTAGGCAGATGGCAGGAGAGTACTATCAGACTGTACCAATTGTTGCATTGACTGCCAACGCTATGAGTGGTGCAAGGGAGACATTTATGTCACAAGGATTTGATGATTTCCTTGCCAAGCCAATTGAGTATAAGGAGTTAAACAGGGTCTTACGAGAATTCGTATTACCACATGCGCCGGAGGGATATAAGGAGACCTTGCGGCAGTTGGAAGTAAGAAATGGAGAAAAGAGAAGCACTCATAAAAGTTCAGAGGACCTTATCCAAGGTGTTCAGATGAAAGAGATGATTGAAAAATTTGGTGGAAATGTTGTATTATATTTGAATGTACTTCGCACCTATTTACAAGATATCAAAGATCGAAAGATTGAACTAATCTCCTTATATGAAGAAAAGGATGTAAAGAACTTTAACATTTGTGTGCATGCATTAAAAAGTGCCAGTTATAATGTGGGTGCCAATACGCTGGGGAAATTTTCAGAGCTTATGGAGCAGGCATCCAAGGAAGAGGACTATAACTGGGTAAGAAGTAATTTTAATGAGTATATCGGACAGATGGAAATGGTTGCAGCTGCAATAGAAACCTATCTGGAACAGAAAGATAAAAGCAAGACCATAGAGAATAAAAATGAAATGGCCAAGCTATCGAAGAAAACATTACTAGATTTAAAGACTCTTTGTGATGATATGGACTTTATGGAGCTTGAGGAACAGTTAGAGCATTTGCAGGAGCAGTCATATAGTGATGAAGAACAGAGCCTGCTGGCTAAATTGCAGGATGCCTATGATCAATTTGAGTATGAAGAGTTTGTTTATATCATAGAGAAGTATTTAGAAGATAGGGAGTGAAAAAATGGCGAATCTTTTAGTAGTAGACGATAATAAAACAAATTTACAAGTATTAAAACAGCTATTATCAAAGGAGTATAATGTAGTGCCTGTACTATCTGGAAAAATGGCATTACACTATATAGAAAAGAAGAGACCGGATGTAATACTGCTAGACCTATTGATGCCAGAAATGGATGGAATCACCACGATGGAGCATATCAGACGGCTTCCAAATGGAAAAGACATACCGATTATTTTCTTAACAGCAGATGATGATAAGAGGACCGAACAGAGCTGTCTGGATGCAGGTGCTTATGACTTTATCGTAAAGCCATTTGACTATAGTGTAATAAATAGCAGGATTGATCAGGCAATCCAATCTGTAAAATTAAATGAGAATAGAAAAGAAGGAAATAGTAATGAGAACAATAGAATTTAAAATGGAACGTCATGGATTGGTTAAGATCGGAGATGAGGTAGAAATCCGAGAAGGAAAACTTCCAAGCTCCTATTACTATGTAGTAGAGCCAGCCGTAGCCATGTCAGCAAATTATAAATTCCGTGAACGTTTAAAGAGTACAAAGGGAATTGTAAGTGATATCAAGCAAACGGAAAAAGGATACTATGTATCTGTGGATTTTGATGAGTAAATAGAATAAATTATTATCCATCGAATATAAATGTATAAAAAAGACGATGGGTGAATTGATGAGAAGAAATAATTTGTTTGACCAGCATACTCTTGATATATTAAAAGCCGCTATGCCACATGTACATCCTAGGGCTCAGTCAGAAATGAGTGTCCTGCTGAAGGCGAATGACTTAATAGATACCATCAGTGGACAGGGAAGTAACGACGAGCTTTCAACGATGGATTTACAGAATTGGAAAGCAGATCCGGAAGAATTGTTAGTAAGTATTAAAGATGTCTTAAATGAAGGTGAAACTGAAATTGCTGATATGTTGCTGAACTTTATGAAGGCTAGGAGAATCTATAGTGCATATCAGAATTATAGTGATAATATATTGCAGGCACAGTCATTTGGAAACAATCAATCGGGTAACAACGGTAACAGGAACAGTAACAGTCGAAGAAATCCATTTGGTGCGATGAATAATCAAAGATATCGTAATCAAGGAAATAATAACTCTATGAATGCAAATGGAGGGGGCAGTCAGAATACAGCCCACAAACAGGCTTCAGGAGTAAACTCCCAGGCAGCATCTGACCAGAATAAGTCTTCCAATGGCGGAGTTAATCAAATGGGTGGAAATGCACAACAACAGCCAAACTTTATGAATTTCTTAATGTCCCAATTGACACCAGAGCAAAGAAAGACATTTGAAATGTTTAACATGATGATGAACAGTATGCCTTCCGACATGGGTAGCATGAGTGGACAAAATATTAAGTCCCAGGACCTAAAAGAGGAAGATAATGTAATGAAGGCTCAAGACTTATCAGAAAATGACATGCAGGATGATGTCGATCAGTCATAAAGAAAGGAGTTATTCATGTTACAAAGTAGTTGGTTAGAGGATCCCATTGTAAAAAAGATGGACGGAAGAAAAGTGCAGGTTATTAAGAAGCTAATGAAAGAGACCGAAGGGAAACCTATGGCACAATGCTTTACTGCACTTATGGGAGCGAATAATACATTACAGAGCCAGGGCTTATCGTTTAATCGAGAGGAGACAAAGACGCTTATTAATTTGATGACGGCTAATATGAATCCAAAAGAGCAGGCTCAGGCGCAGATGATTATGAATTTTATGAGTTCCATGAAGAAATAAAAAGAAGTGGCTTGCTTTTGGCAGGCCGCTTCTTTTTTATATTTCTCTTATTCTTCTGTATTTTTCATCATTTCCACAAATAAGTCTACATATTGAGGATCAAACTGAGTACCTTTGCATCGGATTAGTTCGTTTAAGGCGTCCTCTGTTGTCTTTGTCTTTTGATATGGACGTTTATGCGTCATGGCATCAAAACTATCAATTACGGATAACATACGGGCAAGAGAAGGTATTTCCTCTCCCTTAAGATTATTAGGATAACCGCTGCCGCCATATCGTTCATGATGATGTTTTACAATTGGAATCACATCTTGAAAACCATCGATCTTTTCAATGATTGTAACGCTCTCTAATGGATGTGATTTTAACTCATTCCATTCCTCGGGTGATAAGAGTTTATCTGAAATAAGAATATCTTTGGAGATATTAATCTTGCCTAGATCGTGAAGGTAGGCACTAAAGATAAGGAGTGTCTTTTCATCAGCAGATAGATGAATATAGTCTGCAAAGAGCTCTGAATAGTGGGCAACCCGTTCTGTATGGGAATAGGTATATTTATCTTTTGCATCAATTACGCTGATTAGTGTCTTTACGTATTTTAGAATATCTTCGTTATTTGGGTTAGACATTTCTTTAAAGGTATGCCATACAGCGCCATATGCCTCTACACGGTTTTTACGTAAGTATTTGGCACGATATAGAGCAGAATCTGTCTTATCAAGAAGAGATAATGGACTATCAGTTTCATCAGTTAAGCAAGCAATTCCTACGGATATGGATAAATGCTTATTTGCCAGGTGCTCCATGCCTTCATGCTGATATTCACGAACTGCTAGTCGGAGTTTTTCTCCAATCTTTACAGCCTCCTCTTGGGTCGTAGAGTTTAGAATAATACAGAATTCGTCACCACCATATCGAAACAGAAGGTCATTTGATCTCATATTATTCTTAATAATGGTTACGATGGATTTTAATAACTCATCACCTTGTCGATGACCAAATAAGTCGTTATATTCTTTGAAGAAATCCACGTCGATCATAATAAGTGATAGTGGAAGTTCTTCTTCTTTATGCTTTGTGAAGGACTTTACCAAGCATTCGTGGAAATATCTATGATTATAAATTCCGGTTAGCCCATCAATATTAGTAATCTGAGTGAGATAATCGATATGTGTGTGTTCTAATTTAACATAGTAACCAAGCGTCCATGCAATTACGATGAAAAGAGCGGAAAGCGCTAGATTTGCATCAAAAGATTGTACATTATCAATATTAAGAACGCTTGGAATTAAAATCAGGCAGGAAGAAATGACAGCAAGAAATAACCCGCAGTTCCCTCCGATTTCAATTGTATAGGTAATAATTATAATAAGATATAAAAACTTGTACGCATTACCACAGCTATTATTACTATAAATCGCTAGTGTAAAGATAAAAAATAATAAAGGAATTTCCATACAATTTATATATTGATATTTATATTTTGCTTTATCTAAGACAGTCCATAGAAGCATGACTATCCCGATAATTGTTATTGCAATAATATTTAAAGCTAATCCATGAGCGTAGTCAAAAAATTTTTCATTAGCAAAGTTTGTAGCATAGTGCTCAAAAAAGGGCATTGCTGCAAAAAAGAGTGAAAATATTTTTAAGAGAAATAACATGTTACGTAGATTGAGTTCTTTTGTATCCTTGTAAGTATTGACTTGAGTATGTGATTTCAAAGTGTTTAACCCCTCCTATATAATTATAGCTGCAAAGGAGATATCTCCCTTACAGCTAAATAATTATAATTCTTTTAAGCATTCTGGTTCTTCAGGTTGGTAGATATACCATAAACATGCAGAAGTTGCAGCTGTAGTAGCAAAGAATGTTGCAACTAAAGATAAAACTGCCAATATACTAGATTTACTAAATCTTTTCATTTGTATCACCTCACTTTTTTGAGTAATCTATAATAATCTTACCGAAGTAATGATTATTCGAAATGAATGAAATTAATGATTATTAAAGCTTTTGTCAATGAAATGAATAAAAGTAACACCAGCTGGAGTAATAGTAAAGCATTGCCATAAAGTAAGTAAACAGATGCTATTTGCTATACTTTGACAACGAGGCGTATATTTGGAGAATATAATAAATAATATATTTGATATACAATAAATTACTAATAGTATTAAGCTTTGTTTTCTTAAGCGGGATATTTTATTTTTTGAAGTAATCTTTTTATTTGGAGAGTCCAAAGGTGCATATGTATAAACAATATAAAAGCAAATAAGATAGCAGGCTACATAAATAACTAAACAGTAATAGATCTTTATAGGAAACATCAATGTGTAACGACTAAGAAAGGCTAGGAGAGTGATATTGAGAGTACTCAGAATCATACATCCCCGCATAGTGCTAGAATGTGCTCCACCAGTTGATTTTCGTAAAAATCCAACTCCTAAAAATATAACAATGCTTTCGTATGTGAAGTTAAAAAAAGCACCTATTATTGTAACAATAAAAAGCAATGAGAAAAATTGTATCATTGCTATTAGTCCGTATGTAATTACCTGTTCTTTTTCTTCACTAAATCCTTGTGACAAAGAAATTTTTTTTGCTAACATAGCCGATAGTTGTTCCATAGGATAATCACCTCTTAAGATTTTTGGTTGTTCGTCTGTAGTAGAGATATATTAGAAATCCAAACAGAATATTAAATGGTACAAATACAATTGCTTTTGCTACGGAATCATGTAGAATTTGATCAGTTTTTGGCTGCCCAAAAGACATTAGTAAGGTAGCAAGGCAAATCAATTCATTGCATAATACCAATAATATTATAACTAAGGTAGAGCGTATAATCACATATAATTCAAATTCGCAAAATTTATAAGTAACATAAAGTACCACGGCAATATTAATGAGTATATGGATCCCATAGCTCATTGGGAGAAATCGAACTATAACATTAGTTGGAAGAAATACAGAAAGCATAAGAAAAAATGTTTTCTTTTCGACTCTTTCTTTACTAAACGTATGAATCCCTATAATGAAGATAATATCCTGCAACAGATACCCAAATACATATTTACTTAAAAATAAAATTAATGTTTTCATTATGTACTCCTATCTAGCAGTAGCCAGGTTTAACTGTTTCAATGTGTAGTAAATGATAATCATAGTAAAAGAGTGAACTAACACATCTCCTGGACTAAGGATGCTATATCCTATATCGATATAATCTGCTAAAAACTTTAGCTTTGTTTGAGAATTTCCCATACAGTGAATCGTATCTGTTACACCCAGAGGGGTTGCACTAAAGTAACCAGTCCACTTTGAGACTGTTGGGAAGATAGGCATTTTTCCACCATTGGCAATGATTACTATCCGATTCATATAGGTACCAATCAGTATAAGGACGGAGCCTACAACCGATGGTTTATATAGTCCATATCGAATAATAGGAAGCAATAGTGTATAAAGAAAGGCGCTTTTCAAAAAGCGAGCATAAGGAAGAAATCCATAATACCCATACACGGTAGCAATTTGAAAGAGAATAAATATGACTTCACAGATTGCAAATGGAAAAAGCCAGAAACAATTAAAGATCGGCTGGACTTTCAATTTGTTGTATTTTGCAATAATGAATGCAACTAATATCGAAATAAGCATTATATTATCCTTTCTTTGTGTTAGAATATGTAAAAAATGGTACTATTTTGAAATAAGTATGAATTTCTATCATTATAAAATAGATTCCTTAATCTTACAAGTAAAATATTGAAAACAGATATGGTGAAAGTTTGAGTAATAAAAAAACACCCTTACACTAAGGGTGTTTTAGACTGTAGACAAATAAACTCTTACCTTCACTTCAAGGCACCGCTTAAAGGAAAGTTTGAAAACCATAGGTGTTCATTTTAATCGATATCCGGAAACCGCGCT
>JAUNRX010000166.1 GCA_030539495.1 bacterium
TGAATACAGAAAATATCCGCATCTATTTCGTTAAAAAAGTCTAAAAAACCTTTTTGCACACAGGCACGAAGCCCGTTTACATTCCATGATATTAATTTCATTGTTGTCTCCTTATCGATGAAACTGTTTCCGTAGGTTATTGTACCATGTTCTTAATATCCTATACAACTGTTCCCTTACACCAGATTTTCTTTGTCAGTGTAATACAGATGATAGCAATTGCCATTACTGTCAAATAAGGAATAATGACTCCAGTTCGAATGACTGGCTGATTGCCTAAAAGTTCAACTACGCTAAGCAGAGAAGAAAAACTAACCATTCTTGCTTGCTTTACTCCAATTAGTACAAGCACTGTAGGAATTACAAACAGAACAATTGCTCCCCATAGGGCCTGTTCTCTTTTCTTTGATAAGACAGACAGTAATAACACCATCATTCCAACTCCAACTAACACCAGCCATCTCACGATAAAGAGAAGCCCCATAAACTGTCGTATGCTTAAATCACTTTTCATATATTGAAGACACTCAATACTTCCAACTGCTGCATCCAATCCAGGCATACCATATACCATATTTATGTTATAAAGTTCTACTCCGAAGAAGACGCACACAAGAATGCCCGATACCAAAATAATTTGCAGTACCTTTCTTGTAAAAAAGCCACCTCTTCCCCGTACTGTGGCACGAACAAGGAAATATGCCTTTGTCTGCTTTTCATATACAAAGAGCAAATGCACAAAGAGTACCAAGAATAAAAGCACCTTACAGGCAAATGCCCGGTGGGTCTTATAGGAATCCGAACCAAGTAACATCGTATATCCATTGGGATTTACCACACTTATTTTGACCCCAGTCTCCACTTCATACTTTTGCAATTTAGATATCCGCTTAGCAAATAGATCCACAGCATCTCTCTTATCCTTCAGAAAATCATAGGCAGCCGATTGATTTATATACTCAGAATATGTGATTTTTCCTGAAGCATAACTCTCCTCTATCGTACTAAGCTCGGTTTCTGATTTCTTTATGTCCTGTTCTTGCTCTGCAATGTATCTTTGCACTTCCTTAATGTCTGCGCCTTCCTTTTCTTTATAAAAATGATTGAGATACGTATTGACTTTATCATAAGACTTATAGCTGCTTGATCGAATTCCGTCATGAGCCACAATAAGCATTATTATGGTAATCATAAGTCCCCCTTGGAAGACACAATTCTTAAACAGTTCAAAACCTAAAAAATGCATCTTAGATACAAGGTGTGCTATGCCCTCTGTTATCTTGTCTATTACTATACCTAAAATATTCTCTCGACCATTTGGATACTTTCTGGCACCTACCCAAATAACTCCTGGAATCATTATAGCAATACCAACCATATCCATCACTAGCAATAGCAGATGAATATCTACCGGCTGTCCAAATATATTGACATTGACATACAATCCTGCCACGTTTTCATAATCAACCATAGAAAATAGATTAATATACTTAAATACGATAAAACTGCTCTGTACCGGTATCTTAGTATATAAGATATACTCGATGGCTCCAACCAGTCCAATTATAAGTACTCCAACCGTGGTATCACTAATTGCTGTCACCATCAGATAGGTAAACAAACTAATTGCCAGCATCCCCATATACTTTCCACTCATATAATAAATAAGGAATGTACGAATGTTATATGACTCATCTACCTTCATATACTGCTCGATACACTGAATTGCATTGGACAGCTCATTTGTTCCACCATAAATTTGTAATGCTAGTACAATATTTGCACCATATAAAACGATTATGGCAAGAAAAGAAATCACTGCTATAATTCCAACCCGTTTCGCAGCTAATCTTGCTCGCCCATTTGCCGTACTATGAATCACATTCAACAAGCCATTTCTCTTCTCGGTAACAAACTGCATACATAATCCAATCAGTAATAAGACCAACAGATAATCCGTAATCGTAAACTGAAAGAAGTATTCCATTCCAATGTAGTTTCCAAGAACCAATTCCTCTTTCGTTCTATCTGAAAAATCCTCAACCGTCTTCTCACTATTTCTATATGTAAAGCCATCCTTATTTGCAAATATGCTTACCTTATTATATTTATCCATATTTTCATCAATTTTCTCTAAAAATTCCGGATAGGAAGACAAATAATCGGCTTCTTTACTTACTAATGTTAGCGCATACTGGATGGCATTCCATTCTACTTCTTCCGACTTTGCTGCTTCGATCTTCTTTGTAATTTCAGAAACTGGAGTATCCTTATAATAACCGATTTGTTCTCTATATTCTTTGGCAACCGTCCAAACAGACTCATTTATCTCCTGTTCCTTTACCCGGTCTTGCTGCTCTTTATAAAACAAGAAACTGTTTAACACAACTATAACGATTACAAATGCAAGAAATTTCTTATTTCTTCCAATGCGTCTCAACTCATTCATAGTCATCCTCCAAAAAATACATATACACGTCTTCTAAGGAGTATCTTCCACCAATTGGCTCTTTTCCTTGTTCCTTTACAATCTCAATTAGCTTTTCTGGCGCTCCACTATGAATTAGGCTTCCTCCTTTAATTAGCAATACATGATCCGCAATTGTCTCGATATCGCTTACAATATGGGTTGCAACAATTACAATCTTCTCTTTGCCAAGGTTTCCGATAAAATTACGTAAACGGATTCTTTCCTTTGGATCAAGTCCTGCTGTTGGCTCATCTAATATAAGAATTCTGGGATCACCTAATAATGCCTGGGCTAAAAGGATTCTCTGCTTCATTCCGCCCGAATATCCTGCTATCTTTCGATTTGCCTCCGCCTCTAGATTAACAACTTTGAGTAGTGACTCAATCTGCTTCTTTGCTTCCCGCTTCTTTATCCCCTTTAATTCTGCTATGTAATATAAAAATGTCTTTCCTGTAAATTGATCATAATTCCCCTGCTGCTGTGGCATATAGCCGATTAACTTACGATAGGACTTGCCCATATCTAATATTTCTTGTCCATCCACACGAATTATTCCGCTAGTCCTTTTAATATTGTCCGTAATCAAGTTCATTAGCGTGCTCTTTCCCGCTCCATTTGGTCCAAGTAATGCATAAATTCCATCTTCCAGAGAATAGGTAAGTTCCTTTAATGCCTCTTTGTTTCCATAACATTTTCTTAATTCCTTAAGTTCCAGTTTCATATGCATTCCCCTATTGTTTTTTCTCCATTGTATCTAATGTTATTAGTTCATTTTTTCCTGTTCCTATTTGGGATTTATCATAGAATGTTACCTTACCAATATCATCTAAAAACATAAACTTACTATCCCCACCGAATATCATTGATGAGAAGCCTTTTAGCATAATGGTATCCACTAGCTTACCTTGCTGGTCACGAACAAACACCCTTCGATGGTCATAGCTCTCCTCTACTTGGCATTGAATGGAATTATCTTCGTAAATATAGGTTCCATCATAAAAAAGTGAAAGCCCATCTTCGTACTTTTCTGTCTTATTATACAGGCTAGACGTTGCAAGATCATTTAAATTAATTTTTACAATCCCCTTATTCATAATACTACACAATAATGCATCGTCAGTAACAACAAAAGAAACCACATATTCCTTTCCATCATAAGAATACATTGTTCTATTATTATTCGTATCTGTATGTATTCCCAGCACTTCTCCTTTAAAATCCATGTCACCATTGGTGTTAAGTGTACTAAAATAAAGCCAGTCATCCTTTGCACAGAAATTGCAAAGTAGCTTCCCTTTTCCATCATAGATAAGTTCCGGTTTTGCATTTTTCTCTATCTTTACTTTATAGACTTTAGAGTTTTCTTGATCACTATCTGCGTCAATTTCATTTAATGCGTAATATAAATATCCTCTATGGATCAGGCTCATTGGTTCTGAACTATTCTTTTCTGGAATATCATACAGATCCATAATCTTTTCATGATTTTCACCGTCTTTATCCATCTCAAACAAAGACATCTTCTTTGAACCTCTATCGCCGTTTTCTGCCAAATAAAAAACTTGCTCCTTAATATACTGAACGCTCTCTGGAACTAATCCACCTACATAAGAATTGCAATCTGAGGTGTCATGTTTACAGTCTGCTTTTCCACATAATTTCACTGGAGCTCCTGTTTCCTTTTCCCAATAATAAATAGCTGTATCATCCCTTTTTGCATAATAATATCCATTCTCTCCTACTGTGATTGGAGACCATTCATTCAATTTGCTTGAACTATTTACATCTTTTATTTTATTATAATCTACCTTTATACTATTACACCCCATAAACAAGATACACCCCATAAATACGCCAATCGCTACTATGTTTTTCTTGCCTCTCATCCGTTTTTCCCCTCTGTATACATATTTTTCTTGATTCCTTTTAATATTTATTAGATATTATGTGCAGGTACAGTTTTGAATCTAACGCGATTCCCTGCTGCTAGTGAAGTTGTCACTAATTTCTTAATTTTTTTCCTTCTGCTATCATATTTTGTATGTATGGCAATTTCGACATAAAATATATATATAGTTGTTATATCGCCCAAACTCTTTTTCCCATTATCTGGTATTTTTTTCTTTGTGTCAATATTATTTTACTTTATATATATTTTAGTAAAGACTTATATTCTTATTAACTCTAGTCCAGTATCATTTCCCAATTTTTTATGTTTCCATATTAGAAACTTTCCAAAAGAATACACTTTGTGGCTTGCAGACATTCCCATTGCCAATTATAATAACTAGATGGGCACTCCTTTTGTGCCAACATGCTTACTAATAACTCACGAACTGAGAGGACTATATATGAATAAAAAAGATGTGTTAGAACTAAAACGTCGCTTCAAAAAGACAGAATGTACCTTCACAAAAATGACTGGCTGCTATGTCGATTGCGAAAAAAATACGATTTTAAATATTTCCGAAACATTTTTAAATTTACAAGAAGAAGAACTCTTTAAATACTTAGAGATTGCGAAAAAAGCCTTATCCGGAACAATCGGAAACAACCTATTAGAGCTCGAGTTTCCACTTGATCAAGAAGAGATTGGTGGAAGACAACAGTCTTTAATGGCATTAAAAGAAAGCCGTTTAAAAGATGAAAATCTATTAGAAAGCTTTTATCAATTAGTAAAAGATACGTATGACTATGCTGGAAATTACTTAATCCTTCTTTTCCATGACGCTTACGATGTCATCACAAAAGCAAGTGATAATGCAAAATTAGACGAATCTGAAGAAGTATACGAATACATCCTTTGTGCGATTTGTCCGGTAACCTTATCCAAACCAGGTCTTGGTTACTTAGAAAATGAGGAACGTATCGGTGCCCGTGAACGTGACTGGGTTGTAAATCCTCCTGAAAATGGATTTATCTTCCCGGCCTTTACTGACCGAAGCACAGACATCCACTCTGTTATGTACTATACAAAAAATGCAAAAGAGCCTCATCCAGAGTTTATGGAAGCTGGCCTTGGCTGTCCTTCCAAACAAACTGCTACGGAACAAAAAGAGACATTCCAATCTATTATCCGTCGTGCAATCGGTGCCGACGATGAAAAGAACAGTCCTTTATTTATGAAGATTCAAGAAAACTTCAACAATATGGTAGAAGAAATGGATGCCATCTATGATAAAGACCGTGATCCAATCATCTTAACAAATGATGCAATCGAGGAAGTCTTAGTAGAAAGTGGTGTTCCAGAAGAAGTAACTGCTAAGATCAAAGATCAATATGCCGAAGAATTTGGCGAAGCGCTTCCAGTGGTGGAGCACTTAATCGACTCTAAGGTTCTTGCTGTAAGCGAACAACGCAGAACAGAGCTTCAATTACGCGAAAAAGTAGATGAACTTCAACAAAAATTAGAAGAAACACAGTCCGAATCGATTTCCTCAAGCAGAAATACAGACGAAGACTTCGATCAAATGGACGATGTGGTTTCTTCCGTAGATGTAGAAGTTCCTTCTGCTGACGCTAACGAAGATGCCGGAGATGACTACTTAAAGGACGAACTTGAAGAAGCCTCAAAAGATGCTCCTCAACCAAATTATGACGTTATCTTACGTGTAAAACCAGAAAAAGTAACTCAGATCAAATCTCAAATCATTGACGGTAAGAAATGCATCATCATTCCAATGGAAGAAGATGAACAAGCCAACGTTAACGGCGTAAATACCATGCTTTAGGGCTGACACTCTAGGGGTGGATTGAAAAGGTTTAGCATTAAAATATTGTAGATTTACGATATCTTAATGCTAAACCTCAATTCAGTTCATGGTTCGCTTGTTATTTCCAAATATTTCAAATTCTTCTTGTATCCTGCTTCATACTGGTTTACAATAATAATGTGACTCATGCGTTCTTGCCGAACCATGTGATTTCCTAATTTATTACATA
>JAUNRX010000041.1 GCA_030539495.1 bacterium
GCTCCAAGAAAGAACGTAGTTCGTTTAAACTCTGATCCAGGCGATCAAATTATCTTACTTGGTGGAAGAACAGGACGTGACGGCTGTGGCGGTGCAACAGGATCTTCTAAAGTGCATACCACAGAATCTATCGAAACTTGCGGCGCAGAAGTACAAAAAGGAAATGCCCCTACAGAACGTAAGATTCAACGTTTATTCCGTAGACAAGAAGTTAGCTCTATTATTAAAAAATGTAATGACTTTGGTGCAGGCGGTGTCTCTGTTGCAATCGGTGAATTAGCAGACGGACTTCATATCTACCTTGATCGTGTTCCTAAGAAATATGCAGGTCTTGACGGTACAGAACTTGCAATCAGTGAATCTCAAGAACGTATGGCAGTCGTTGTAGACAAAGCAGACGTTGATAAGATGCTTGCATATGCAGAAGAAGAAAATTTGGAAGCAGTAGTTGCTGCAGAAGTAACCGAAGATCCTAGATTAGTTCTTCTTTGGAGAGGAAAAGAAATCGTAAATATCTCAAGAGCATTTCTTGATACCAACGGTGCTCATCAAGAAACAGATGTAACGGTAACGATGCCAAATGAGAAAGAAAGTTATCTTGATCGTAAAGTAGAAGTTACAGATATGAAGAGTAAGTGGCTTACCACATTAAGCGACTTAAATGTATGCTCTCAAAAAGGATTAGTTGAAATGTTTGACTCTTCCATTGGAGCTGCAAGCGTAGTAATGCCTTATGGTGGTAAATATCAATTGACTCCTACTCAGACAATGATTGCAAAACTTCCTATGTCAGAAGGAAACTGTGATACAGTAACAATGATGAGTTATGGTCTTGATCCTTATTTATCAAGCTGGAGCCCATACCATGGTTCTGTGTATGCCGTATTATCTTCTGTGGCGAAAATCGTTGCTGCAGGTGGTGATTATAAAAGAATTCGTTTCACATTCCAAGAATACTTCAGACGTCTTGGTACAGACCCTAAGAACTGGGGCGAGCCAATGGCAGCATTACTTGGTGCATACGAAGCACAGATGAAACTTGGCCTTCCAAGTATCGGCGGTAAGGACAGTATGTCCGGGACATTTAATGATATCAATGTACCACCAACGTTATGTTCCTTTGCAGTAGATATTGCAAAAGTGCAAGATATCGTAACACCTGAATTAAAAGCAGCTGGCAACAAGTTAGTTCGTTTCACTGTAAAACGTGATCAATACGGCTTACCTGATTTTGAACAGGCAAAAGACCTTTATAGCAAAGTGACTGCATTAGTAAACAACAAAGTACTTGTAGCGACTTATGCACTTGGATTTGGCGGCGTGGTTGAAGCAGTTTCTAAGATGGCATTTGGTAACAAGCTTGGTGTGGAATTATGTGATACGATTGCAAAAGAAGAATGGTATAAAGTTGCATACGGCGATATCGTTGCTGAGGTAGCAGAAGCTGATTTAGACAAGATTAATGCTGAATATACAGTAATCGGTAAGGTTCTTGCAGATGCAAAATTTATCTGTGGGGAAGCAGTGATTGCTATGGAAGAAGCATTGGCAGCTTGGACAAATACATTAGAAAAAGTATTCCCAACACGCTCTGATGTGGAACAAATAGAAATTAAGACAGAGCTATTCGATACAAAGAATATCTATGTATGTAAAAATAAAATTGCAAAACCAAAAGTATTTATTCCTGTTTTCCCAGGTACAAACTGTGAATATGATACAATGAAAGCATTTGAACAAGCAGGAGCACAAGCAAACACAATCGTATTTAAGAATATGAGCGAAGCAAACATTAAAGACAGTGTAGATGCATATATCAAAGCAATTAATGAGTCTCAGATCCTTATGTTCCCAGGCGGTTTCAGTGCCGGTGATGAACCAGACGGTTCTGCTAAGTTTATTGCTTCCGCATTCCGTAATGCTGGAATTAAAGAAGCGGTACATGACTTATTATACAAGAGAGATGGTTTAGCTCTTGGTATCTGTAATGGATTCCAGGCATTAATCAAACTTGGCTTGGTACCATACGGTGAAATCGTAGAGCAAAAAGAAGACTCTCCAACGCTTACAACAAACAGTATCGGACGCCATATCAGCAAGTCTGTGTATACAAAAGTTGTAACGAATAAATCTCCTTGGCTTCAAATGGCTGAGCTCGGCAAGACCTATGCAATTCCTGCATCTCACGGAGAAGGTCGTTTTGTAGCAAGTGAAGAATGGATTAAGAAATTAATTGAAAATGGTCAAGTAGCTACACAATATGTCGATATAAATGGTAATCCAACGATGGATGAAGATTATAATCCAAATGGTTCTTACTATGCAATCGAAGGTATTACAAGTCCAGATGGCCGTGTATTAGGTAAGATGGCTCACTCCGAACGTAGAGGAGATGGCGTTGCGCTTAATATTGTAGGTGACCAAAATCAACACATTTTTGAATCTGGTGTAGCATACTTTAAATAATAAATAGACGAACAAGGGTAATTTAAGAAATTTTCTGATTACCCTTGTTTTTTTGTTGAAAAACATTGATAATAGTATTGAACACGTAATAAGTGAGGTGATTTTAGTGTGCCAATTTGATATTACTGTAAATGATTTCAACCCTACAATCTTTTACTCAAGTAAGGGAAAAATGGTGACGGATTATCATTACCATGATCATGATTTTGCAGAAATAACATATATTATATCAGGAAAAGGGAAATACTATGTAAATGGTGTGATTTACGATGTAGAAGCAGGTGATCTAATTATCTGTAATCCTGGCGTAAAACATCATAATATAGTAATTAATGAAAAAGAACCGACCGTAGAAGTATTTATTGGATTTACGGATTTCCAATTCAAGAACATGCCACCGAATTCCATTATCCTTCCAAATGAGGAATGTATCCTGCATACTTCAGGGGAGTTAAAACAAGAAATTACAAAAATCTGCTGGGAAATGGTTTCGGAGCAAGAAGCAAATCAGGCCGGCAAGTATTTTATGTTAAAAGCTCAGTTAATGAGGATGCTATTATTGATTGTTCGTGAAGTATTAGGAGGAGAAACACAAGAGAAACAAAAAAGTTGTAATTTTGAGTCCTATAACAAAAATTATGTGGTGAAGAAAATTGTTACATACCTAAATGAAAATTATGCAAGTAAGATCTCTTTAGATAAGATTGCAAGAAATATGTATTTAAGCCCTGTTTATATCTCTAAGATTTTCAAAGAGGAAACGGGCGAGTCTCCGATCAACTACCTGATCAAAATTCGTCTTGAAAAGGCTAGAGACATCCTTGTAAGTGGTGATAGTGGAAGTATCAAGCATATTGCGAATAGTGTCGGATATGATGATGTCTATCATTTTTCAAAATTATTTAAAAAGTATTATGGCATTAGCCCATTGTATTATAAAAAGTCAATGAGCCAACAGCAGAAAGCATAAGCATTGTAGGAGGCAGCTCGAGTATTTGGGCTGCCTAAAATTTTTACAAAAATTAATTAAAAATTGTGAAATAATTGTGAAACAATCATGTCAAAACTATGGTAAACTTTTTAATAGAAAAATGGGGATAGTAAAATGTTTGGAAGGACGTCTTGTGATCATGGAGTATTATGATACTATAAATTATCGCGGCTGGGTAAAGACTTTTAAAGAAGAAAAGTTGGACAGTGCTATTGAAGGTAAAGTACAAAATTATATAAAGCATTTAAAGGGTTTTCAAGAGAACAGCGAAGAGAAGTTTGAGATTATTCGCAGTGAAGAAATCAAAAAATCGCATTTAGGATTATTTACGACAAAAGCACCTTATTATTTTGTAGTATATATCAAGGACCTGGAGACACAGCTACTAAATGCAGGTTATTTAATGGGGCAATTAGCGTTATATCTGATGACCAAAGACTTAGGATCCTGCTTGGTGGGATTGGAGACAGTACAGCGCTATGTTTCTCAAAATGAGAGTGTGTCCTCTTTATTAAAGCAGGAAAACGAAGAGTTTACAGAAAAGACGTGGGTCGCAATTATGGCATTTGGAAAGCCGGATCATAAGCTACGTCAGTCTGGAAAACGACTAAGCAAGCTACTTTCAGATAAGAAATGTATTTGTGTTACAGAAATCGACCCAAGAGTGCAAACAATCCTTACAGTTGGAGTGCATGCACCGTCTAAGATGTTAGTGAGGCCTTACCGATTTGTAGTAAAAGGCACCAAAGCCCATATACTTGCCAAGGCAGAGTCTATGATGACCGGATCCCAGCGAATGTGCGTATATTTAGACTGCGGAATTATGCTGGCATATTTAGGACTGAAAGCCGAAGAGCAATGGATGACCATGATTGCAAAGAAATCCACAAAATATGCAGAGAAAAAACAAAAAAATTATAAATATTTGTTGAGCCTTTCGTTTGAAGACCAATAATAACGCTCCCCTTCGGCGCGGGCAAAGTGTGTGTTCCTTGTAAAGGATTTAAGACGCGAGAGTGTGTGGAACACACACTTTGTTCACATAAACAACGATCTCAAACGATGATAGAGTGTATATTGTTCGAATATTTAAAAAAAATTAAAAAATATACAAAAAAGGTATTGCAAAATTATTTTTCTTATGATAAACTAAATGTGTTGTTGCTGATGCAACAAGAAAATAAGAAATGCGCGAGTGGCTCAGTGGTAGAGCACCTCCTTGCCAAGGAGGGGGCCGCGGGTTCGACCCCCGTCTCGCGCTTATGATAAAAAGGCTGAACTTTAGGAAACTTAAGTTCAGCCTTTTTCGTTGTGCAGAAAGTAGTATTTACGTCAACTTTGTGATATGTTATCATTAATTTAATACATATGGTATTTGAAAATAATAAAAAGGCGGGAGGTGACACTTGTGCAGTGGATAAACCCGAATGGACTTATAATTATTTGCATTATGATGATTCCGAATATTATATTTGGTATGCGACATAATGATCTTGTGAATTTATGTAAAAATCAATTTATGAATATTATCGAGCAGATTGGAAGGTATGGAACCTTTTTTCTTATGATTTTTAATATTGGCATATTTGAAGAGGGACCAAGTTCTGAGGTGATATTTTATATCTGGCTTGGAGTGGCGTATCTGTTGTTACTTATATACATGGCTTGTTGGGCAGTGTACTTTAATAAGGGAGCAGACAAGCTGCCAATGACATTGGCAATCGTTCCGATTGTTTTATTTTTAATGACAGGAATTCTGTTGCGACATTATTTGCTAATTGTTTTTAGTGTGATTTTTGGAATTGGACATATTTATGTGACTTGGGCAAATAATAAAAACAACTAATATGAAGAAAAGACAAGAAGTAATCATATAAATATACTATACTGCTAAAGCGTAAATTGCGTGGTCATGGGGCCTTGGGGGAATGGTATGAAGAATAAGTTTCTTGTTATGATTATCACGATTGTCTTTTTTTGTGGCGGGGCAGGAATTGTCGGTCTTGCAAAGGACGAGGAAAAGGTAAAGATTGACGCTCCGGATGAAATGGTCTATCAAGTAGAGGAATGGAATAATAGCTCTGCATTGAAAGCTAGTTATTTATTGTCGGAAGAATTGTTTTTATTGGTTAATATATCCTCAGCGGAGCGAGAGGAACGGTATGGATATCAGGATTGTACTGTATATATAATCTTTGATTGGTCAATTGACAGTGAAAAGCAATGGCATTATGATAGTTCATGGGACAGTGGAAAACAGATGAATGCCCCTTTGTATTTTGTTGCAGGGAAAGATGTTATAAATGAGGCAGAAGTATTCTGGCTTACATATCAACAACAGTGGGACTGCTTTTCGGGATGCATCTCACATCGTAGAAACAAAAAGGAAACTACCTTTGACTACGAAAATCATACGCTGTATATAAAGGCGAAATATGCAATACAGTTTACGAATCCAAATCAGGAGTATAAATGGAGTAGTTCGGATTGGACCGCAGTTACCAAGATTGATAAAGGCTATGCCATTACACTTGGAGGCGCCAGGGAAGAAGCGATAGGGCTTGCCAATGTTTCTATTCAGATGGGAGATACAGGAACAGATCCGTTTTTGACATTTACATGTACTAATACCAAGGAGCTTTGTAAGGAATTAGTGAAGCTTCGTGCACTTAGTGGTGAAGATTTTCAGTTAGAGGCGCAGATTCGCTATAACGGAGGAGAGTGGGAAGAGGCGCATGTGGTAAATGGAGTTTCTCCATTTCTGTATAGTAAAAGGATGGTGCAGTTGCCAAAGGGATACGTAATGGATCCGCATGGAGTTCAGCTTCGAGTACGGTATCACTATGATGGAAATAAAGTGCGCGGCCTTAAGGAGTATATCTCCTCGTGGAGTGAAGTAATCACGGTGGGAGAGGATTATTGGAAAGAGAGTTGTGAAGCAGATAGTTTGAAAATGCAGGAAAGAAATGCGCGCCATTATAGCGTATGTCTATCCATACTACTTATGCTGTTGGCTGTAGTGATGACAATCCTGTTTATCGTACATCCAAGAGAAAATAAGAGAAAGTAAAGGAGAATAAAAATGGAAGTAATTCATGCAATAGAAACAAGAAGAAGTATTAGAGTGTTTGAGGAAAGAGCAGTTGCAAGGGAGACAATGGAGGAATTAGTTCGTGTTGCCTCTTTTGCACCATCTTGGAAAAATAGCCAGGCAATTCGATATATCGTGATAGAAGATAAAGAAATGAAAGAGAAGATTGCAGAGGAAGCAGTGCTTGGATTTGAACATAATGCAGAAATTATTCGAAATTGTCCAACTTTAGTTATTGTTACTTGTGTACATGGACGTTCTGGATTTGAGAGAGATGGCTCCTATTCTACCTCCAAGGAAGATCGCTGGGAGGTATATGATGCAGGTATTGCAACACAGACCTTTTGTCTAGCGGCTCATGCCAAGGGACTTGGAAGCGTGATTTTAGGGATTTTTGATGAAGAGAAAGTAATTGATATCGCAGAGATTCCGGAAGGACAGGTGATTTGTGGTCTGGTTGCTCTTGGTTATCCGGCAGAAGCGCCTAAGGTTCCAAGAAGAAAAGAAGTTACGGATCTGGTCTCCTTTCGTTAAGTGAAATCTAGAAGTAGTACAGAAATAATCTTTGTATTTCTGTTTTAATATGTTACAATACCATTTATGAGAGAAAAATGCTTGTAATACTTGTATGATAGGAGAGTTTTTAAAGTAAAATGTCAAATAAAAGTAGTCAGATACTAAAGCAGGCAGGGATACTTGCCATGGCTGGATTTATCTGTAGAATAATAGGATTTATTTATCGAATCCCGTTAACTAATATTATAGGGGACCGCGGCAATGGTTATTATGGAGTTGCATATAGTGTGTATTCCATTATTTTGTTGATTACGTCCTATAGTATTCCGGGAGCGGTGTCCAAAGTAATGGCAGAGCGACTTGCGATGAAGGAATACAGGAATGCTCAGAAGGTATTTCATTGTTCTATGATTTATGTAGTAGCAGTGGGTGGCCTGGCAAGTTTACTTACGTTCTTTGTGTCGCCATTTTTCGTAAGTCATGAGACTGCATTGGTTCTTCGAGTGTTCTGTCCAACTATATTCTTTTCAGGGGTATTAGGAGT
This sequence comes from bacterium, assembly GCA_030539495.1. Taxonomy (GTDB): domain Bacteria; phylum Bacillota; class Clostridia; order Lachnospirales; family Lachnospiraceae; genus KM106-2. Next base: position 7,609 of record JAUNRX010000041.1, read on the forward strand.
ATATAGAGGATATTTCCAAGCACATCGAACAATGGTGCAATCTAGTATTTCTCAAATCTTTGAGCAGATTATGAATGCGGTAGTCAGTTTGTCCATGGCAGCATTCTTCGTAAACCTGGCAGCAGGAAGCAACGACGAGGTAAAAATAGCGGTAAATGGTGCTGTTGGTAGTGCTATGGGTACTGGAGCTGGTGTGCTTACAGCCCTTCTATTTATGTTAGTCGTATATCGAGTGAATAAAGATGGTATCCAAAGGAAAATAGCAAGAGATGAGTCGGGTTATGAAGAGTCTTATGGCACAATCTTTAAAGTGATTATGGCTATGGTTACTCCGATTGTATTAAGCACATTTATTTATAATATTAATACTACGTTAAATGTAGGGATTTTTACTAAAGTATCTAGTTTGGTGAATTTATATGATGAAAATACAGCAACTGAACTTTATGGCGTATTCTCGGGAAAAGCAGTAGTTTTAATTAATGTACCGATCGCGATTGCATCTGCAATGGCAAGTTCCTTACTTCCTAATATCGCAGGTACATTTGCGATGCATGGTGAAAGAGAGGCTTCTCAGCAGGTAAATGATACTTTGAAGCTGCTTATGATTATTGTAATTCCAATTACCGTTGGTATGTTCATCTTTTCAGCACCGATTATGATGTTTATGTATCCAAGAGCCGGACAATGGGAGTTGGCCGCTAACTTACTTCGTATCTTAAGTGTAGATGTCATCTTTATATCGATTTCGACCCTTAGCAATGCTGTGTTACAAGCATTGGGACAACCACAAAAGACAGTAGTCAATGCATTGATTGCATTAGTGATTCAAACTGTTATTTTGGTAGGATTATTGACGTTGACTAATTTAGGTGTTTATTCTTTAGCAATTGCAACGGTGTCTTATGCAATTATCATGTGTGTGTTAAACCGTACTTCGGTATTACGATATTTAAGTTATAAGCAGAATATAATGACGACCTATATCTATCCAATTATTGCATCTTTGATTATGGGAGCAGTTTCCTGTGGAATGTATTTAGTGCTTTATAAAGTATATCCAAGTAATCGAATTGTATTAATTATAGCGGTAGTAATTGCAATCTTTGTTTACTTTGCTTCTATCATCAAGCTTGGTGGGCTAAGTGAAAAAGAGTTGGGAAGATTTCCAAAGGGAACAAAGCTTGTATCTATGGCTTATAAGCTAAGATTGTTAAGCTAGTAAGAAATTCCCAGTAAATTAAATAAGAAAAAAATACGATAAAATAGGGGAGAGAAGGATACGTAGGTAGTGCTTTTACTCCTCTATTTTTATTATACGAAGGAGAAGGCTATGAGGAAAAGTATAATTATAAGTGTAGCGGCTTTAGCATTAGCGGCGATTGCAACTACATCAGTTGGAACTTCAATAATACCCGCAAATGCAATGGGGATTACAGGAGAGAGCCGTACATCAGAGGTGTTAAGCAAGTATTCATTAGAAGGATATGCTGAGGCAAAGGGTGTCACTGGCGGAGGTATTTTAGAAGAAACAAACGCCAACTACTATAAAGTTGGAACAGCAACAGAGTTTTTAAAAGCATTATATACGGTAAATAAGAATGGAAAAGCTAGTGTAATTGAACTTACAAATGATATTGCATTAGGTTCCAAGGAAGTGGGCAGTTCGCTTACTGCTTACAAAAGTGTAATTACGGCATCTTCTAATCAGCCATTACTTCACCCGACTTTACTTAAGACAGGGGTTTCTCAAGTTAATATTAAGGAAATGAAAAATCTTACGATTTACTCAAAGAGTGGAGCGAAAATAACGCATGCTTGTTTTAATATTAGCAAGAGCAGCAATATTATAATCCGAAATATTACATTTGATGAGATTTGGGAATGGGATGAAGCAACATCCGGTAATTATGATCGTAATGATTGGGATTATATTACCCTTCAAAATGCATGTACAGGCATCTGGATCGATCACTGTACGTTTTATAAAGCGTATGATGGAATCGTAGATGTGAAAAAGGCAAGTGCAACAGATACGACAGATGTAACTGTTTCCTGGTCTAGGTTCTTACCTGGAAGTGAAGGGGAATTCTTTGATTGTATGATGGAAGAATTGGAACGAAATAAAGCAAATTATGCTTATTATAATAAACTTAGAACAACATATGGAATGACTGCAGAACAAGTATATAGTTATGCAAATGGTCAAAAGAAGACTCATTTATTTGGAGCTTCAGATTCAGAAGAAAATATTAAAAATCTTCGTGTTACGTTAGCAAATAACTACTATAAGAATTCTATGGATCGTCTTCCTAGACTTCGTGGCGGTTATGCTCATGTATATAACACAATTATGGATTCTGCAGACCTATATAAATTAAGAAATGAAGTGAAGAACAGTACGGCAAAAAGTAAGATAGTAAGCAATGGTGCAATCAGTACCTGCGGGGCTTCTGTGCTTGTGCAGAACTCTTATATGGATGGTATCGTAAATGCGCTTTTAAGCGGAAATGGTAACAGTACTGCAGGTTACATTGGGGCTATGAATTGTAACTACGTTATCGATACAGTTGAGAAACCACTCACAGTTACGGATAAGACAGAAAGCAATCTTGTATTAGATACAAAGGCATTTTTAGCGAAGTTACCTTATAGCGTAAAAGAGCTTATAAACGTAAATGAATTATATGAAAAGGTGTATCCGTATGTGGGTGCTGGTGTAATTGGATTAAGCGGTACAGAATGGATGAGTACTGAGTATAAGGATCTTGTCGTGGAACCAACGATTAAGCCAACCGTGGAGCCGACGGTAAAACCGACAGTGCAGCCAACCGTAGTACCGACGGTAAAACCAACGACAGAACCAACAGTACAGTCGATTGTGCATAACTTTACGGAAAATGGTAAAGTAAGTGAATTCTTTACTATTGCAGGAAGTACAACGACAAGTAAAGGCACAGTATTATATGAAGGAATGTCCTTAAAGATTTGTCTTAAGATGGAGTCGGCTACAAATGTAGCATTTACAACAGATCAAGTAAGGAAGCTTAAGTTAATCTTTAATAGTGACTGCTCTAAAAAGATCGAAATCGATGGGCAGGACTATGCAATTAAGAATGGAGTTTTAGAAGTGGAATTGGCAGCAGGAGCACATTCAATCAAGAAATCCGATACGAATGTTAATTTATACTTTATAGAATTAAATTAGAATAATAAGAAAAGCCACACTACATTTTGGGGTAGTGTGGCTTTTCTTGTCGGCAAAGTTGCCAAGCTTGGATGAAATGCGGGACCTATTCTACTAATCCGATATCCGAAAAGCACGGTTTCCGGATATCAATTGAAATGAACACCGATGGTTTTCGAACTTTTCTATAAGCGGTGCCTTGGAGTGAGAGCAATTGCTTAAAATTCGGGAATGTAGGAGACTAAACCATTTCGGAGTAGTTTATAACATAATGTTGAAAGCTCTTTTGGAGTCTCTTTGGCGCCTCCCATAAGCCATTTTTCAAGGATTCCTACGCAGCCACCCATGTAAAAGGCAACGGCAAACTCAATTTCTTCAACAGATTGAGTTCCTTGCAATAATTCAACGGTAGTCTGAGTGATATTTTCTTTGATTAGGTTTTTCATATTATTAATAAAGTTAAGATCACCATTTGGTCCGATTAGTAAGTAACAAATATCAACATTTTCAAGAAGGATTGTAAAAACTTCTTCTAAATAAACTTGTACCTTATCATTATAATATTCTTTCTTATGCATTAAGGTAACATCAATTAACTGATCAATTAATTCCTGTTCGATTTTATTTAGCATATCATATATGTCGGTATAGTGAAGGTAGAAGGTGGAGCGATTAATGTCTACTTCCTCTACTAGCTCGCGTACAGTAATTTCGCGAATGCTCTTTGTCTGCATAAGCTTGATTAGTCCTGCACGAAGAGCGGCTTTGGTTTTTCTGACCCTGCGGTCTACTTTTTGTGTCATAAGGCAATCCTTTCTTGAAATTCATGTAAACCATAGTAACTTCAATAGTGAAATTAACAGTTTATGTAGAGTTTACGTCGAATTAATTAAAAATTTATAATATATAGTAGACATATCAATGAAATATGTCCAATAATATACAAAGAGTGGAGAAGTTGTTGGTTGCAACACTTGACTAACATTAGTATAATCTAAATTAATCTAGAAAGCAACACAATGTCTATAATTGGACTATTGTATGTGGAACTTAATTGAATATAGTGGTTTAGCTGTCCCGGAAAAATGAAGTAGAAAGATGGTGTTAATATGCTAAAAAGAGAATGGCAAAGTTTATTTAAAAATAAATTTCTTTGTATCGTCCTAATTGGTATTATCACGATTCCTACAATTTATACTACTATTTTCTTAGGATCTATGTGGGATCCGTATGGAGAAATAAGTAATTTGCCGGTAGCTGTTGTCAACAAAGACAAATCAGTAGATTATGATGGCAAAACAATGGATGTAGGGAATAATCTGGTTGATAATCTAAAGGATAATGACTCGCTTGCATTTAACTTCGTAACAGAAGAGCAAGCGGAAAAAGGGTTAGAAGATGGAACATATTATATGGTAATTACAATACCAGAGAATTTTTCCGAAAACGCAACGACATTAATGGATGAAAGTCCAAAAACAATGGAGCTAGAATATAAAACAAATCCGGGAACAAACTATATTGCTTCAAAAATGAGTGATACTGCAATCAGTAAAATACGTACAAGTGTTGCAGAAGAGGTAACTAAACAATATGCCGAAACTGTATTTGATCAGTTAGGGGAAATCGGTGATGGTTTTACTGAAGCAACTGACGGAACTGAAAAACTTGGAGACGGTTTAGAAAAGTTAAGTGACGGTAATGGAAAGATTAGTGAAAACTTAACTACATTATCTGACAGCTCTTTAACATTTAAAGATGGTGCAAATGATTTCCAAGTAGCATTAAAAACTTATACAGACGGTGTAGCTACTGCAAATGGTGGTGCTGGACAATTAAAGGACGGTATCGATACATTGGCAGGTGGCACAGGAGCATTAGCAGATGGAGCATCCCAATTAAGTGATGGTTCTGTAACACTAAAGAATGGTCTTGATACATTAGCAGGTGGAGCAGGAGCATTAGCAGATGGAGCAGCTCAGTTAAATACTGGTGCAAGTGCTTTAAAAGTAGGTATTAATACACTAGCAGGTGGAGCAGGTACATTAGCAGATGGAGCCACTAAATTAAACAATGGTTCTTCTGAATTAAAAAATGGTGTTAGCACATATACAGGTGGCGTGAGTCAAGTTTATGCCGGTACTCAACAACTTGTAGCGAATAACAAAGCTCTTAATGATGGTGTTGGAACATTATCTACAGGTATTACTACTTTAAAGAGTGGTAGTGGTTCTTTATTAGCTGGATTAAATACAATGTCAGATTCATTAAAGACTAGTTTATCTGCAGATAAGAAGAAAGACCTTGCTGAATTAAAAGCAGGTATTCCTCAAGTAAAACAAGGATTAAACGCTTTAAATGATGGTATTTCCAGTGTAGATGTTAAGGAATTACCTAAGTTAATTGGTACAGTTAAGACTGGAATGACATCTGTTGGAACTGATGTTTCCAATGCTGGAAAACATGTTGCAACAGCACAAGCGAAAAAGAAAGCTGCAAGAGATGAGATAAAATCAAATGCAGGATTCCAATCATTAAGTAAAGAGGATCAAGCGGCTATTCTTGGTGCATTTGATACAACAGATGATGAGTTAGAAGATGCAATGACTGATATTAAGAGTTCAGGCAAAACACTAGCAGGATTACAAGATGGACTACAAGGTAGCGGGCTTACAAATGAAAAACTTGAACAGATTGCTACATTACAGCAAAGTGTACAAGAGCTTACAACTGGTGGAAATAAAGTACTTGATGGAAGTTTAGAAGCAGTTACATCTTTACAAACTGGTCTTGAAACAATTCAAGATGCATTAGATCGTAAAGGAACAACTCCAGCAACAATGGGCTTAATTCAAGGAATGACTGCAGTGAATGATGGTGTAGGACAACTTGATACAGGTGTTAATTCTAAAGATGGATTAAAAGCATCTGTTAAGACTTATACAACTGGTGTAGAAACTGTAAATGATGGTTTAAAAACATTAAATGATAATTCTACTACTTTAAATAGTGGAGCAATACAATTATCAGATGGTTTATCTGAATTGAATGACAAAGTGCCAACGTTAACAGGTGGTATTGAAAAGCTTCAAGGTGGAGCAACACAATTATCAGATGGTTTATCTGAATTAAATAGCAAAGTACCAACATTAACAGGTGGTATTAGCAAGCTTCAAGCAGGTGCTGGTCAGTTATCAACAGGATTAACTGCATTAAATGAAAAGGTACCAACATTAACAGCAGGTATTAGCAAGTTACAAGACGGTGCTACTCAGTTAGCAGCTGGTACTACTAAATTAACTGCAAATAATGCAAAAGTTATGGAAGCAATTGCAACATTAGCTGATGGTTCTGGAAAAATCAGTGATGGTTCTAGTAAATTAGCAGATGCATCTAATACATTAGGGGAAGGTCTTACAACAGCAAAAGATGGTGTGACAGAACTTAATGAAAAATTAGGTGATGCAGCAAAAGAAATTAATGAAAAGAAAACAACAGAAGATAATTATCAAATGTTTGCAACACCAGTAGAAACAAGCGGATCAGAAATGACATCCGTAGATAACAATGGTAATGCCATGGCTGCTTACATGATGAGTGTAGCGTTATGGGTTGGATGTCTTGCATTCTCCATTATGTACCCACTTAGTGGTTCTGCTGGAGAAGTGAAGAGTGGATTTAGATGGTGGTTAAGTAAAGCAAGTGTTGCTAGTTTGATCGCTGGCTTACAAGCTATCGTAATGGTATTTATGTTAAAAGGTGTTCTTGGATTTAATCCGGCATACTTTGGTAAGACATTAGTGATTGCGATCCTTGCATCCTTTGCATTTATGACAATCTTCTACTTCGGAAACTTATTAATGGGCAAAATCGGTAGCTTCTTATTATTGATCTTCATGGTACTTCAACTTGGTGGTTCCGCAGGAACATACCCAATCGAACTATCTGGTGATTTCTATAAAGCAATCCACCCATTCATGCCATTTACTTATAGTGTAAATGCATTCCGTGCAACAATCGCAACAGGCGCAAGCATTGCTCAACCAATTACAGTATTCGTTAGTATTATCATCGGATGTACTGGATTAACAATTCTTCTTTTCCAATTCAAAGCGAAAAGAGCAATGGGACAAACAAGTGTTGAAGCAATCGATCCTTTATTAGGCGAAATGGCTGAGTAGATTGGACTTTTTCATCAAATAAGGCTGAGAGATTGGTTTTGAGAAAAATCTTGAATATTGAACTATTAATTGAAGGGGAATGCATACCAATGTATTCCCCTTCAATTGATATACTGGAGGTTGTGAGAGGGGAGGAGTGTGAAAAAACAGGGGAATTTCAGAAGGGAAAATGTAAATTGAGCGAATTGTGTAAAAAATATAAAAAATAGTGTTGACATTTGTTTTTGCATCGTATATAATCATTCTTGTGTTCAGCAAGTGACACAAACAAATAACTGAATATGCGCGAGTGGCTCAGTGGTAGAGCACCTCCTTGCCAAGGAGGGGGCCGCGGGTTCGACCCCCGTCTCGCGCTTACTGTAATCCCAAATCTGTTAAAGGTTTGGGATTTTTTTAATTATTAGGAAATTTCTCTCGAAATTCCCTAATAATTAAAAAAAGCACCCTGAAAAACGGGTGCACGATGCACACTCAGCTGCAAGGATTATGTCGCTAATGCGACCAGCTTCGGCGCGGGCAAAGTGTGTGTTCCTTGTAAAGGACTTAAGACGCGAGAGTGTGTGGAACACACACTTTGTTCTGTGTAGAAAAGAAAAGTAAGACCCGTTGACTTTTATTTGTAAGCTAGCTAAAGTAGTACATAAGAAGATATGGTATTTTATTAACAATTATGGAGGGTCTGGATGAATATAAATGAAATTGCAAGATTAGCAGAAGTATCAAGGGCAACTGTGTCGAGATACTTAAATCAGGGATACGTAAGTGATGAGAAGAAGGAAAGAATCAAAAAGGTAATTGAAGAGACAGGTTACAATCCATCTAGCCAAGCTCAGATGTTACGAACGAAAAAGACAAAGCTGATTGGTGTAATCATTCCAAAGCTGAATTCGGAATCTATCAGTAGAATGGTCAATGGTATCGGTCTCGTGCTGTCAAAAGAGGGATATCAGCTATTACTTGCCAATACACAGAACAATGTAAAAGAAGAATTAAAGTATTTAAATACATTTAAGTCAAATCAAGTGGATGGAATTATATTTATCGGAACGATTTTTACAAAAGAGCATAAACGCCTATTAGAAGAAATCAAAGTTCCGGTAGTTATTTTAGGGCAATGGTTGTCAGGATATTCTTGTGTATACTATGATGACTACAATGCGGCAAAAGAATTATCAGAAGGGCTCCTTCAAAGCGCTAAGAAGGCAGTTTATCTTGGAGTAACGAAAAAAGATGAGGCAGCTGGGCATAATAGAACAGATGGGTTTCTTGCGGCTCACCGAATGATGCAGTCTGTAAAAGGTGATGAGATCAAAAAGCCTATGATGATTGAAACCGATTTCACAATGGAAGCAGCTTATGAAAAGACAAAGGAAGCATTTGAGAAAGAAAGCGATTTGGATACGATTATTTGTGCAACGGATACCATTGCAATTGGAGCACTGCAGTATTTACATGAGAAGAATATCTTAGTACCAGATCAGGTACAGTTGGCAGGTATAGGAGATGCAGCCATTGGAAACGTAGTATCTCCAAAGCTTACGACGGTTCATTACTACTATAAGACAAGCGGGATTGAGGCGGCTAATATGTTACTTGAGATGTTAGAGTCGGGAGAGTATGTACGAAAAGAGATCAAGATGGGCTATAAATTATTAAAGCGTGATTCAACAAGATAATCCATTATTCTGTTGGTATAAATGCACAAAAAACTTATGATTAATTAGTGAAAAGTTGTATTTACACATAAAAATAACATGTTATAATAAAAACATGATGTGAGAACGATTTCACATAAAGTAAACGAAGTAAGAATTTCGCATTAGAAAGGATGGTATGTATGGATTACAACGCAGTTGCAAAAGAAGTGGTAAAACATATCGGAGGGAAATCCAATATTGTTTCCGCAGCACATTGTGCAACAAGATTACGTTTGGTGATTGCTGACAACGCCAAATGTGACAAAGAAGCTGTAGAAAATATCGATGGTGTTAAAGGAGTATTTATTGCAGCCGGACAATTACAGATCATATTCGGAACGGGTACTGTTAATAAGGTTTATGATGAGTTTGTAAAAGCCGCTGATATTACAGAAGCATCCAAAGAAGAAGTGAAACAGGCAGCAAATGCGAAACAAAATATATTTAAAAGAATGATTAAGACATTAGGAGATATCTTTGTTCCTATTATTCCGGCGATCGTAGCGTCTGGTTTATTAATGGGTCTGTTAGAAGGTCTTAGCAAAGTATATCCAGAACTTTTGAATTCCGGAACTTATACAATCCTTCATTTATTCTCCAATGCAGCATTTGTATTCTTGCCAGTACTGATTGCAGTGAGTGCAGCGAAGACATTTGGTGGAAACCTATTCCTCGGCGCTGTTATTGGTATGATAATGATCCATCCGGATCTATTAAATGCTTGGAATGTAGCAGGAGCTGATACCATCCCAACCGCAGGTGTTTGGTTTGGATTATATGATATTAACATGGTGGGGTATCAAGGCCATGTAATTCCAGTAGTAATCGCAGTATGGTTTATGTCTACGATTGAGAAGAAACTTCATAAGATCGTACCAGAAATCATTGATTTATTTGTAACACCTTTAGTAACTGTATTAGTTACTGGATATTTAACATTAACAGTATTTGGACCATGTTTCTCATGGGTGGAAAATGGCGTATTAGATGCAGTAAAATATTTAATTACAATTCCATTTGGTATTGGTGCAGCAATTTGTGGTGCATTCTATGCTCCAACTGTGGTAGCAGGTGTTCATCATATGTACAATGCAGTAGAAGCAGGACTTATTAGTTCCGAAGGAGTAAATACTTGGATGCCTATCGCAACAGCAGCCAATGTAGCTCAAGGTGCAGCAGCACTCGCACTTGCACTTAAGACAAGAAACAAGAAGACAAAAGCGTTAGCACTTCCAGCTTCCCTTTCCGCATTTTTAGGAATTACAGAACCAGCAATCTTTGGTGTTAACATTCGTTACATGAAACCATTTATTGCAGGTTGTATCGGTGGTGCATGTGGTGCCTTAGTAGCAGGAATTACAGGAATTGGAGCAAGTGCTTATGGTGTAACCGGCGTATTTGGATTCTTAATTACAACAAATTATACACTTCAATACTTACTAGTTATGGTAGTAGCAAGTGTTGTGGCATTCGTGATCTCATGGATGCTTTATAAAGACAAAGAGACAGTTTCAGAAGTGAAACCAGTAGAAGAAAAAGAAGCACTTGTTGTTGAAAAGAATACAATCTATGCTCCAATCGAAGGAGAAGTAATTGCTCTTAACAAAGTGCCAGATGATACATTTGCAGGAGAAATCCTTGGAAAAGGATGTGCAATCATTCCTAAGGTAGGAAGAGTCGTAGCTCCATTTGATGGAGTGGTAGAAACCGTATTTGACACAAAACATGCTATTGGACTTAAGAGTGCAGATGGCGTAGAAGTATTAATCCATATCGGAATTAATACAGTAGAGCTTGACGGTAAATACTATGAAACTTATGTAAATGACGGAGACACTGTGAAAGCAGGAGATTTATTAGGAAGCTTTGATATCGAGAAGATCAAAGAGGCCGGATATGAAATGGCAACACCAATCGTAATTACCAATACAGACGACTATAGCAATGTTAACGTTTTATTTGAGGGAGAAACGCAAGAACTTCAAAAGGTGATGATGGTAGAATGAATGTAATATCTAGAGAATTAGTAAAGTTAGTTGAAGCTTGTGAGAAGGCAAGAGTGCATAACGATAACAAGTACCGATTAAAATTTCATTTGATGCCACCTACCGGGTGGCTCAATGATCCAAATGGATTATGTCAGTTTCGTGGTGAGTATCATGTATTCTTTCAATATACTCCATTTGACTCAACGGGTGGCCTTAAGTTATGGGGACATTATGTAAGCCGTGACTTACTTCATTGGGACTATCTTGGTACACCGCTTATGCCGGATCAGCCATGGGATTGCCATGGTGTCTACTCAGGCAGCAGCTTTATTGAAAATGATCAAATGTATATTTACTATACAGGAAATGTGAAGTTTCCGGGAGACTATGACTATATCTATGATGGGCGTGGCTCCAATACAATTTTAACAGCAAGCAAGGACGGCAGAACATTTTCTGAAAAACAATGTCTGCTTGAGATGCAGGATTATCCTAAAAATTATACCAATCATATTCGTGATCCTAAGATTACGAAGAAAGATGGAATCTATCATATGGTTCTTGGTGCCAGAAGAGAAGATGACCATGGTGCAGTGCTTTTATACCAATCAGAAGATTTGATTCATTGGAGTTATGAGAAGGAACTTACGACAAAAGAATCGTTTGGATATATGTGGGAATGTCCGGATCTTATGGAGTTCGATGGAGAATGGTTCCTAGGTATTTGCCCACAAGGCGTTAAGAGAGAAGAATACCGTCTACAAAATATTTATCAGTCTGGCTATTATGTCGGAAGCGGTAATTATTTAGGTGAATATGAGCTTAAAGACTTTGTAGAATGGGACATGGGTTTTGACTTTTATGCACCACAGACATTTGTCGACGAAAAGGGTCGTAGAATTTTAATTGGCTGGGCAGGTCTCCCTGATATTGACAAAGAGTATAAAAATCTTACAATAGAAGAAGAGTGGCAACATGCGCTTACTGTTCCTAGAGTAATAACAAAACAAGAGAAAAAGCTTTATCAATATCCAGTGGAAGAACTAAAAGAACTTCGAACATCTAAGGTTACCCTTGCAAGCAAGGACAAGGTTACAATCGAGGAAGGGATATTTGATTTAGAGATTACGGAGATAAAAACAGACAAGTTACAGATCCTTATCGCAGATGGCCTTACACTTCAGTATGAAGATAATGTATTTTCTATGAAGTTTACTGGAAGTATTGGGGCAGGAAGAACGGAAAGAAAGGCTATCGTAAAGGAACTTAGCTCAGTACGTGTTCTCTGTGATGTATCTTTAATGGAAGTATATCTAAATGACGGTGAGTATGTATTTACAACAAGATTCTATCGTGAAGATGCACCGATGACTGTCTTAGTTGACAGTGAGGACAGTGTCAATACACTATGGAAGATGAAAGACATGGAGGTAAACTATGAGAAATAAATTAATTGCAATCGGAGAAGCATTAATTGATTTCATACCGAAGCAATCGGGTGCAAAGATTAAGGAAGTTACAGAATTCAAGCCAGTTGTTGGAGGGGCTCCTGCTAATGTATGCGGAGCGTTTACCAAACTTGGTGGAGAATCTGAAATGCTTACAAAACTTGGAGCGGATCCATTTGGAGATAAGATCATTGACGAGTTTAAGCAGTTTGGGATTGGCTGTGACTTAATCAAGCGTACTACGAAAGCAAACACTTCATTAGCATTTGTAGCATTGGAAGAGGATGGAGGAAGAGAATTTTCCTTCTATCGTAAACCAGGTGCTGATATGCTGCTTGAAGAAAATGAAGTTAAAGAAGAATGGTTTGCCGATGCATATGCCCTTCACTTTTGTTCGGTTTCCCTTGGGGATTTCCCAATGAAAGAGGCACATAGAAGTGCAATCAAGTATGCAAAAGAAGCTGGAGCAATTATTAGCTTTGATCCTAATATACGACTTCCACTTTGGGAAGATCATGAAGAGTTAAAACGTGTCGTATTAGAATTCCTTCCTTATGCGGATATCGTTAAGATTTCTGATGAAGAATTATTTTTTATCACAGGAGAGACTGAGATTGAAAAAGCAAAAGAAGTATTATTTACCGGCGACGTTAAGTTAATTATTTATACAAGAGGTAGTGAAGGAGCAGAAGCATTTACCAAGGAAGCAGGAGCGTTTGCTACACAGGAAAAAGTGGAAGCCTTAGATACTACCGGAGCGGGAGATGCCTTTATTGGATCCTTCTTATATCAGTTATATGCAGATGGAGTGAGTAAAGAGAAACTTTCTTCACTTACAGAAAATCACCTAAATGAGTATTTGACAAGATCTAATAAATATTGCGGGGAAAGCGTGATGAAACACGGAGCAATCGCATCATATCCAACGAAATTAATCTAATAAAATAAAATGATGAAATAAAAGGAGAGATAGTATTATGAAACAATTTAAATATATCATTACAGATGAAGTAGGAATCCATGCAAGACCAGCAGGCGTTTTAGTAAAAGAAGCAAAGAATTATGCATCTAAAGTTACAATTGAAGCAAATGGTAAAACTGCAGAAGCAACTAAATTATTAGCAATCATGACACTTGGTGTTAAAAAAGATACAGAAATCGTTGTAACTGTTGATGGTGAAGACGAAGAAGTTGCTGCAAGTAAATTAGAACAATTCTTTAAAGAAAATCTTTAATCCGTTTTAGAAAACAGTCTGGAGGCGCTTATGGAACAGTTTTATGGAAAATCAGCAAGTAATGGCATTGCGATAGGAAGAATACTTGTTTATGCAAAAGACGAACAACAAGTAAAACGTACAAGAATAGAAGATGTAAGTGGTGAAATCACTCGTTATCAGCTGGCAAAAGACTGTGCTATCGAGCAGTTAAAGGAACTGTATGAAGTGGCATGCAAAGAAGTTGGCGAAGTAAATGCCGGCATCTTTGAAGTTCACCAAATGATGCTTGAGGATGAGGACTATACAGATTCTGTCCTTAACATTATTGAGACACAGAAGTTAAATGCAGAATATGCAGTGGCAAAGACAGGAGATACCTTATCTGAAACTTTTGCAGCAATGGATGATGATTATTTCAGGGCAAGAGCAATCGATGTAAAAGATATCTCAGAACGAGTAATTAACTGTTTATCCGGTAAGAAAGATACGGACATCGAAGGGGATGAACCAGTTATCATTGTTGCAAATGATCTTGCACCAAGTGAGACGGTTCAAATGAACAAAGACAAGCTTAAGGGCTTTGTAACAGAACTTGGTTCTGCAAATTCCCATACTGCAATTCTTGCAAGAACGATGAATATACCAGCATTGATCCATGTGAAAATGGATGCTTCTTGGAATGGAAAATTATCGATCATTGATGGAGATAAAGGAGTTTTAATCCTAGATCCAACTGATGAAGTACGTAAAGAGTATGAAGCAAAATACGTTGCACAAAAGGAAAAAGAAGAACTTTTAAAAGAATTAAAAGGCAAAGAGAATAAGACACAAAGCGGAAGAGAAATCAAGCTATATGCCAATATTGGCAGTGTAGAGGATCTTGGAAGCGTGTTACAAAACGATGCCGGCGGTATCGGATTATTCCGCAGCGAATTCTTATACCTTGAGAAAGATACGTATCCAACAGAAGAAGAGCAGTTTGCAGCTTATAAACAAGCATTGTTGTCTATGGCTGGCAAAAAGGTAATTATCCGTACCCTTGATATTGGTGCAGATAAAATGGCATCTTACTTCGAATTAGAGCATGAGGAAAACCCAGCAATGGGATATCGTGCAATCCGTATCTGCCTTGAAAGAGTGGATGTATTTAAGACACAATTACGTGCCCTTTATCGTGCAAGTGCTTATGGTAATCTTAGTATTATGTACCCAATGATTATTTCTGTGGAAGAAGTGCGTAAGATTAAAGCAATCGTAGAAGAAGTGAAACGTGAACTTGAGGAAGAAGGCGTTACTTATGGTGAAGTGGAACAGGGTATCATGATTGAGACTCCGGCAGCAGCCATGATCAGTGACCTTCTTGCAAAAGAAGTTGATTTCTTCAGTATTGGTACAAATGACTTAACGCAATACACATTGGCAATCGATCGTCAAAATTCTAATTTAGATGCATTCTATAATCCTCATCATGAAGCAGTATTACGAATGATCCAAATGGTTATTAACAATGGCCATAAGGAAGGCATTTGGGTAGGTATTTGTGGAGAGTTGGGTGCTGACGTATCCTTGACTTCAAGATTTATTGAAATGGGAATTGATGAATTATCTGTTTCCCCAACAAGTGTATTATCTGTTAGAAAAGCAATTCGTGAAACGAAATAATTTCATAAACAATAAAAAGGTTGGCTGTCCTATGGGAAAAGAGGGCGGCCGACCTTTTTCCTATAGCAGATAACTAGTAGTATATGCGAAATTTAGATAAATTAACCGAATTGAATAAAAAATTAAAAAAATATACAAAATAGTGTTGACATATGTTTTATTATAGTGTATTATAAGTAATGTGTTCGAGAGATACACACAATAACAAATACGCGCGAGTGGCTCAGTGGTAGAGCACCTCCTTGCCAAGGAGGGGGCCGCGGGTTCGACCCCCGTCTCGCGCTTAGTGAATGTAAAAGACTTAGACCAAATGCTGGTTTAAGTCTTTTTTTGTTATTAGGAAATTTCTCTTGAAATCCCCTAATAATTAAAAAAGCACTCTGAGAAACGGATGCACGATGCGCACTCAGCTGCCAGCAATTCTGATCCAATCAGGGATTTAACAGAAAATTATGGTAATGTTAGTAAGTATATTGACCAGTGGGCGACCCCTTATTTTAAGATAGGATTGTTAAAAAAATATCTTAAGATATTTTGGGAGGAAATTATGAGAAGAAAATTTGCATATGCTATAGTTGGTACAATGCTTATGACAAGCATCGCTGCTTGTGGAAAGAAATCCGACGAAGCAACAACAGGCGGTAGCGCTGCAGTAAGCTACAAAGCAGGTACTTATACAGGTGAAGGTACTGGTAATAATGGTGTGGTAAAAGTTGAAGTTACTTTCACAGAAAACAAAATTGAAAAAGTTGAAGTTAAAGATAATAGCGAAACACCAGCAATCTGTGGTACACCATTTGAACGTATTCCAGCAGGCGTTGTAGAAGGTCAGACATTAGTAGTAGATACAGTAACAGGAGCAACAAACTCTAGTAATGCGGTATTAACTGCAATTGAAGACTGCGTAAAACAAGCAGGCGTAGATCCTGAAGTTTTAAAATCCGCATCTTCTGCAGATAAAGAATTAGTAAAAGAAGAATTAAGCTGTGACGTTGTTGTCGTAGGTGCAGGTGCAGCAGGTTCCGCAGCAGCACTTTCTGCAGCTGAAAATGGCGCAAAAGTTATCATTATTGAAAAGACAGCAAATGTATCCGGTGCCGGCACAATGGCAGGTGCTTTATTTGCTGATCACAGTTCTTTACAAAAAGAAGCTGGAAAAGAAGTAGATTCAGAATGGTTATTTGATGAATATGTAAAAGCAAGCTTATATACTGCGAATGCAAGATTGGTAACAAATATTATTCAAAACTCTGCAGAAACAGTAGATTGGTTACTTGATTCAGGTGTTCGTTTAGCATTATTAGATGCTGGTCACGGTGCACAATACAACCACGTAGGTATGCCATCAACAGCTCATGGTTACTTAGACGGTGGTACAGTTGCAATTGAAACTTTACTTGAAAAAGTAAAAGAAAACGGTGGTGAAGTAAGATTCGAAACTACTGGTCAAAGCATTATCAAAAACGAAGATGGAACTATTTCCGGTGTAATTGCAACAACGAATGACGGAAAAGAACTTCACATCAATGCAGGAAGCGTTGTAATCGCAACTGGTGGTTTCGGCGGTAATGCAGAAATGATGGAAAAATACTTTGGTACTAAAGCAGGAACTGGTCTTATCGCAAGTGCAACAGGCGATGGTATCAACATGGCTTGGGAAGCTGGTGCAGCTGAATACGGTACAGAGGTAGCTCAATGGTTCGGTATGAAATTTGGTGCGGAAGCAAAACAAATGGAAAACTCCAGTGAATTAACAGAACTTGTACGTAATCCATTCTTATTTGTAAATAATAGAGGACAACGTTTCGGTAATGAAGAAGAAGCATACGAAAGTAGTGCGCTTTCTACATTAATGTACAACCAACCAGATGGTGAAATGTACATCATGGTTCCAGAATCAATCGTAGAAGAAGTAAAAGAAAAATCCTTAGCAAACGTATTTGTTGACCGTTGGGCTCATTTATACGGACAAAACGTAACATTTATGGAAGCTGGGCATGTAGAAGATCTTGACAAGTCAACAGAAGCACTTAGAACACCAAAAGATTATACAGCAACATTAGAAGATGCAGTAAAATGTGGTGTGGCAAAAAAAGGTACAATTAAGGACCTAGCAAAAGAGTTAAATATGGAATATCTTAATGATGAAGTTGCTCGTTACAACGAATTCTGTAAAACAGGCGTTGATACAGATTTCCACAAAGATAAAAAGTTCTTAGATACAATCGGTGAAAATGAACAAGTTTACGCAGTAAGAGTAGTTGCTAGATGTCTTAGTACACTTGGTGGTGTAAAAATCAATGAAAACATCCAAGCGGTAGACAATAACGATATTGCAATTCCAAACCTTTATGTAGCAGGTGCGGATGCCGGTGGTATGTACGGTAATAACTATGTAGTATTCGAAGGTGGTACATTAGGATTTGCTTATACTTCAGGTAGAGTAGCAGGTGAAAATGCAGCTAAGAATGCAGTTAGTAAATAAATAATATAGTATTTGAGGGAAGGCGGATTTCGTTCTTCCCTCGTTTGAGGTTATATGAAAAAGTATAAAATAAGTGAATTTTCTAAAAGAATGGGTGTATCCATCGATCTTGTGAAACATTATCAAAGCAGCGGAATTGTATTTCCTGACATTGATCAAAACAATGGATACCGTTATTATAATATCCGACATGGGGAGCGGATTATGGCTAGCCGAAAATATCGTAAATTAGGTTTTAGTGTAAGTGAAACAAAAGAAATTTTATACGAAAAAGATGTAGATACAATAAAGCACATGCTCCAGGAGAAAAAGACAGAGCTGGATCAAAAGATAAAGCATATGCAGTTAAGAAGTCTACGTATGCAGGAAATCTATGAGGAATGCGAAGAAGTAGTGGCCAAGGTGGGAACGGTACAAGTCGTTGATTGTCCTGGTATCTATTATCTGCCTCATGTGATTGCCCTTAATTTTAATGAACAGGAAGAAGTAATCAATGAGCTTCCAGAGTGGATGGAGTCGATCGATTTCCTCTACAAGGCATATGATGTAAAATGTGATACCGATGATATCTTCTATGACAAGACCATTGGACTATTAGTGGAAGAAAAGTATTTTAAAGCATTAGACTTTAAGAAAATTGAGGAAATCGAGTATTACCCACCATCCAAGCGTTTGATTTATTATCTGAAGGAAGAGTATTCCAGCAGCCGTAGGATTGAGGAGTATGTTATGGAGTTTATAGGCAAGGGATTGGATAAAGTTTATAAAATCAAGAAAGAGCAAGTATTTGCCCAGCATATCATGGATGGAAAAGAAGATGGAAAGCGTTATATGTATTACAAGATTATTTGCTTTCTTGAATAAGCACTAATCGTTTCCTTCAGGGAATGGATGAAATCCTGATTTCATCCAAGCTTGGAGACTTTGTCGACAAGCAAAGGTTACACACTCTTGCTGGTACTAAGAGTATGTAACCTTTTGCCTTATAGAGAAAGCAGTTCTGGTATATTTGCTAAATCAATTGGATTTTGTATATAGGTAGCTGGATATTTACTTGGAAGTGCATTGGATTGGTTGGAATGAAGATACAGGGTATCCAGTCCGTATATGGTGGCACCTTTAATATCTGTAATGCTATCATTCCCGATCATAAGAGAGTCTGCTTTTTCTAAATGATAGGTAGTAAATAAGCGATCGTAGAACGCATCCTCCGGCTTTTGACAAAAGGCATCAGAAGAGAAGAGAATACCATCAAAATAATTATAAATTCCTAAGAATTTCATCTCATACTCAGTAAATACCCGTTGAGCATTGGATAAGAGATAGAGGTTAGCATCTTTGGATTTTAACAGTGTAAGTAGCTCTTTCGTGCCAGGATACAACTTGATGTAATTGGTAGAAAGAACACGGAAGAGCTGGCAGACATGTAAAAGGAGTTCATCGGATGGATGGACGCCTTTTTTTGAGAATAGTTTTGCAAATATGTACTCGATTTGAACCTCACGGAAGGTATATGGGGATGGAGCATTGAGAGCAATGCTGACAAGGTTTCGATAGGCTGTCTTGATTTCCTTGGCACTATAGCTTGCACCTTGCATTGTGTAGAATGCGCTTAGTTTTTCCCATACAAAGGGTTGCTCCTCATCGGTATGAATGTCGATTAATGTACCATAGAGGTCAAAAATATAGTTTTTATACATTATTTATTCCTCACTTTTTCCTAATTTATAACTGTAATAGTAAACGTTATGGCATGTGATTGCAATGAAAATCAGGAAAAACTTGACAAAATCTTTCGTTTATGTATATTATTAAAGCGTATCAGGGGTGCCGTATGGCTGAGAGAACGATAGTTCGACCCTTATAACCTGATCTGGATTATACCAGCGTAGGGAGATCGCATTGCTTAGAAAACTGAGTATTAAGCCTCGCGATTTTATGATCGCGGGGCTTTTTTTACTTTATAGGAAATTGCCTATAAAGTAAAAAACACCCTGAGAAACGGGTGCACGATGCGCACTCAGGGGAAAGGAAGATGTCGCAAAAAACAGCGACATTCCCCTTCGGCGCGGGCAAAGTGTGTGTTCCTTGTAAAGGACTTAAGACGCGAGAGTGTGTGGAACACACACTTTGTTCCTTTATAGAAAATTGCAA
>JAUNRX010000042.1 GCA_030539495.1 bacterium
AAAGGCTTTCTTCTTGAAGAAAGCCTTTTTGTTATATACAAATAAACTCTTACTCTCACTCCAACGCGCTGCTTAGAGGAAAGATTGAAAACCATAGGTGTTCATTTCAATCGATATCCGGAAACCGCGCTTTTCAGATATCGGATTGGTGCGAGTAGGTCTAGACTCCTGGACTTGCACGAATGAGCACTAATCGTTTCCTTCAGGGAATGGATGAAATCCTGATTTCATCATAGCTTGGCGACTTTGTCGACAAGCTATGTCTGATCTTTAATTCTCTCTGCAATCCTTCCTTCGAAATGATTGTCCTTCATCTGTGTCTTTCTACAGTCCTTTATGAAAATACCCATATTGGCATCCTTAATCGTGTTATTATTCAACTGATTACCATCTGCTCTTTCTTCTACCGTTATTCCGGTTCCGGAAGTCTCTGTAATATTATTTTTCTCAACTACGTTACCTTGACTACGGTTT
The DNA here is from genome assembly GCA_030539495.1 of bacterium. Lineage (GTDB taxonomy): Bacteria > Bacillota > Clostridia > Lachnospirales > Lachnospiraceae > KM106-2. The sequence continues at coordinate 475 of JAUNRX010000042.1, forward strand.
CCTAGGTAAATGCCGTCGTACAAGCTATCCGTAATCTCGTTTTTCTTTATACTTCCCTGACTGGACTTAATCATCTCAATTCCGCGCTCTGAAAATCGGATACTATTCTCCTCAATCTTTGCTTCCTTAGACTTATTCAGATAGATGCCTCCACGATAGGCATTCTTGTCGCTTCCACTAATCTTATTACCTGTAATTTTAACCTTTGGGGCATATTGGAGATGAATGGAGTTCTTCTTTGTATTGGTAATCCTGTTCTCTGTAATCTGAACATTGGAAATCGGGCGCTTTTCTCCTCCAATAACACAGATTCCATTTCCAAACTTCTTGTCCTTTCCATGGTAAACCGTTTGAATTTGATTATGGTCTATTACAATGGAATAATCATTGTCCTTTGGGAGCTTTTCCTGTTCGAGTCCGCTATTTGGAAGATGGAAGGAAGTCTTATCATCCTCCATAGTCTCCGAATCTGGAGTACAAGTGTAAACCTCCATACCAATTCCTGCTTGTTCTATTACATTTCCTGTAATCCTAACATTTTTATAGTTATAGCAGCGAATGGCTGCTGCCTCGATATTTATAAACGTATTATCCTTAATTACGATATTTTGATTGTATACACCACGCACTGCCGAATGGCTTCCTACGCCCGCAGGCACATTGTAAAACTTACAGTTGGTTACTGTAATATTCTTGCATGGGGCATCATCATAGCATATTAGCTTCTTGGAGCTTTCCACTACGGGCACCATATACTTGCTATGCACCAAATCAAGATGAAGTGCTTCTTTTGCTGTGCCATAGACACAATAGCTTGCAAACGTACAGCCATCAACAATTGCCTGATCTACTCCGGCAAGGGTCAATAAATGTCCGGCTACAATATTTTTAATGGTTAGGTCCCTGACTTCAATATTCTTTGCATGAATAAATCGGAAGGTCTCATCACTTTTCTTCTCTGTAATGCCGGCACCGCCATCCCATAATCCGCCAACCACCTTTATATTAGCCGCATAGTTCTGCTCTTTTTCCTGATCATACAGATAGTTTCTAAGGATCGGACCATTCTGATGTTTTTTGATTAACTTACAGTCTCTGGCATCCAATACGGTGTCTGAATACAAAATCAAATCCTGTTCCAATTCATAGGTACCCTTTTCTAAAGTCACCTCTAACCGCTGTTTTCCTACTGTCTTAAATGTTTTTGCCTGATCAAGTGCTTGTTGTATCTCCTTTGCACTGCTTCCTGATGAAATCGTAACCTTGATTACTCCCTGCTCATTTGCAGGCTGCCCTTTTACCGGAATATATGCTAATAAAAGAATTAAAGCACTTACACATAGTCCTAGTATGCTTCTTCGTTTCATGTTTCGTTTTTACCTCTTGTATCAAAAATACATGGTCAGGTAATATGAAAGGCTGATAATACTTGCTTGCAGAAGTCTCCATCTTGAAACTCATTTACCAGGTCGTTGATCTTATGCCTTTGGCTTCGGTACAGATCTGGCCCTTCGGAAACATTACGTATAAAATTCTTAAGCTCAATCATATTATGAATTTGCTGTCCTGGCATGTAGTTCAACGGGTTCTCAAAGATATATCCTCGTATCTTTTCATACATTTTCACATCATCTATGGTAAATCCAATCGGCCGGTCCACCAATAGATAATCAAAATAAACCGAGGAATAGTCAGTGATCAATGCATCTGATACTGACAGTATTTCATAAAGAGAGATCTCTTTTACTTCTTCTTCCCTTAGTATCACAATATTGGAATAGGTATATTCATACTGCTTTGTAATTTTTTGAAGTGGATGGATCTTAATGAGAATAAATAGGCCTAGTTTTCTGACATACTCATTTAACAGCTCCATATCGCCATTTTCAAGCAATTCTAAAAACAAGCCTTTCTGCTCATAATCATCTCCAGGGTCACGAAAGGTGGGAAGCCAGACTATCATCTTATTAGCACCATGGCAAAGCTTTCTTAAATTGCTTCCTTTCTTAAAAAGGGCATTACATCTTGGCTGTCCTAACAGTTTTACCTGCTCCTCACTACAGCCAAATACTTTCGGCATGATCTTGGCAAACAACTGGCTTGTAGCAAGGACATAGGAAAAATAGTTATAATTGATTTGTTCACAGCCTGCTTCCAGGTTTCCAATCTTCTTTAATGGCATCCCATGCCATAAGTTCACCACACATTGTTTCTTGGATGGATAAATTGGATATTTTCCAAAACTATAAAATGCATATTGGGAACGTAAGAAATAAAAGATTCCTAACTTGTTTCCTATCACCTTTACTCCTTTGGGCACTTTCCCTTTGTACTCCTTATACGTATTCAGGCTTAACACGATGCGGTACCTCTTATGATATCCTTGTTCGATCATATACTCATAGAGTGCTCTTGTATTATCCGCAAATCGTAGATTGGAATAGAAAAAGATCTGTTCTTTTCTCTTTGGAATGATGCGATTAAGCCAATTTAGAGGCTGAAAGCATCTGACTAACAACTCCCTTTTATTCATTGCCGCCCTCCAAAGATCAAGCACTTATACAGAAACCATCTTTAAAATCTCATACATCTCTTTTACATTATTTAATGTAATCGTCGGTTTTACTTCTGAATTCTCAATCTCTTCTATCGTAGCCTCTCCTGTTAATACACACACAGTAGTCACTCCTGCATTATCGCCGCAGGCAATATCCGTATATAGGCGGTCTCCAATTACAACCGTCTCTTCTTTACTGCATCCATGTAACTCCATAGATAGCTCGACCATGGTTGGTCTCGGCTTTCCAATATAAATTGGTTCCTTCTTTGTCACTTCCTTTAATACATTACAGATCGATCCACAGTCTGGGATATAGCCAAATGCCGTCGGACAGCAAAGATCCGGATTGGTCGCAATAAACGGAATCTCTGTCGTATAAAGTAAACGGCATGCATTTGCCCATTTTTCATACGTTAGTTCTGTATCATAGCCAACTAATAGCACTTCTGCTTCCTCTGGCTCTACCAGTTCGACATGGCCATTTCTTAGTTCTTCCTTAAAGGACTCCGTTCCAATTACATATACTTTTTTGTCTTCATACTCTTCCCTAAGGTACAATACGGTTGCCTGAGCCGATGTCAAAAAGCAGTTTACATCTGCCTCAATCCCCATTCCATGGACTTTCTTTATATAGTCATCCACTGACTTAGAAGAATTGTTGGTGATAAACATATAGTTGCCGCCTCGTTCTTCAATCTGCTGTAATAACTCAATCGCTCCGTCAAATAGCTGATTGTCATAGTTAATCGTTCCATCCATATCAAATAAAAATAACTTTTTATGCTGTAGTTCTTCTGTACTTCTTCCAAATAAATCGTTCATTTTTCATTTCCTTTCTCTTATCTCTTATCCTTTGTTACACGAAAACAGCTCTTCCACTAATCGTTTTGTGGACTGCCCATCCTCTAAATAGCAGTATTTATCATAAAACTTCTGATACGCTTCTTGAAACTGTATTGCTACTTCCTCCACATTTTGAATTGCTCGGATTAGCTCTTCTGTTGTCGTTACGATTGGCCCGGGCAGTTCTTTTTCAATATCAATATAAAATCCTCTTAGCTGATCCCGATACTGCTCTAAATCATACATATAAAAAATCATCGGTCGTTTCAAGTTAGCAAAATCAAACGCAACTGAGGAGTAATCGGAAATCAGCACATCGGATATCAGATACAGCTCATTGATATCCTCGTACTTGCTCACATTAATCACAAAGTCGTTGAGTTCACTTAAATCCATGGAATCCGCAATGAGATAATGAGTCCGCAAAAGTAATACATATTCCTTGCCAAGCGCATCTCTTAATTTCTGAAAATCAAGTGCACACTCATACTTATATTCTCCCAATCCATAGTACTCATTATCCCGAAATGTTGGCGCATATAAGACCACTTTCTTATTTTCTGGGATTCCAAGCACATCTCTTATTTTTTTCCCTTTTTCGACCGTTTCTATATGCAGTATATCATTTCTAGGATATCCCGTCTCCAAAATTTTATTTTCAAATAAAAAACACCGTTTAAATATACTGGTACAATAGGCATTGGGCGACACAAGGTAATTCCACTGCCTAGACTGCTTATATGCAGTCTTTTTATAGTTTTTATCCGGTCCCGTCACTTCTTCCTGATCAAACATAATCCGTTTCATGGGAATTCCATGCCAGGTCTCACAAAAGATCTGCTCATCTTTTACATGCATAAATACCGGCTGTCGCATATTGTATACAAAATACTTAGAGACTGCTAAATAATAGGCATATCGTAGTCCAAACCGCTTCACCTTGACCGCCTTAAAGGGCAGTTTCTTTTTTGTATCACGAAATACCCAGATACATTTATAGCACCCTGCATATTTTTCGGCCAAATATTCATATACATATTTGGGACTGTCTGAATATCCCCGCCCAAGAAAGCTTTCAAACATTACATAGTTTGGCTTTACCTTACATCGATAAAACAGGTGTAAGTAGAGCTCTTTACAGCATGTACTCCTTTTATGAATCATTTCCATGCACTTCTTGGCAATCCTCCGTCTCCTTGTAATTCGAATGGCCTTCTTCTTGTTTCCATTTTTAATGGCTCGTAATACCCTCTTTTTGTATCCATGCATGGATGGTTCTACTGGCGCACTCATTTCTGAAAGCAACTCTTTTATACATGTGAATTTATACTGGTACCGTTCTTCTTTCTGCTCATTTCTTATACGTGGGACGTATCTTTCTACTACATACTCTTGAAATAATTGCTCCAAATAAGGGTGATGTGGCTGTCCTTCTGCTACTGTTCTTGCCTCTTTATATGCTCTGATATAATCATCAAATCTGCACTCTGACTGAATCTGACTTAATGAGGGAAACTGAATGGGATCATTATGTATTCGCTTGCAATAGGTACAGCTCTCCACCCTTTGAAAGGAAGATAGCTTTGTCACCACTTTCGAAACAAATGGAAGGTCCGAATAAAAAACAAGGCTCTCATCAAATATAAGCTGGTTCCTCTCTAAAAAGGTCCGCCGAAACAGCAGGTTCAATACGGAAATATGCCTTAGCCTTTCTTTCTCTCTAATCAATGCCTCTGCTGCATTCTCTTTTGGAGATGCCTTTTCTGTGACCATTGCTTTTGACACAACATGGCCTTCCTTATCTTTTTGTCCAAAATACGTATCCCTGCCTACCCGAACACGTTTCATCTGAAAGGCAATTACCTGCTGCCTCCCTTCTATTGCTGAAAAGTAACTTCGAAGAGCCCCTCGTTCTAAATAATCATCATCATCTAAAAATAAAAGGTAGTCTCCCATTGCTTTGCTTATTCCATAGTTTCTTGCAGCTGCCACTCCTGTACGGCCATGAAGTTTTACTTCCTTGATGGAAAGGTCGTTCTTTCTATCCTCAATCAGTTCTTTTAAAGGTGTCAGCTCTTTTATATATTGTTCTATATGATCTTCTACTAAAATAATCTCAATTTCCATTCTATACTGCTTATTCTCTTCCTCTGCAAGACTGTTTAAGCAGTCCTTTAGAAACTGTCCGCTTCTTGAAATGCAAATCACTATGCTGATCTTCATAAGGCATGCCCTCCGACTCTATGCAAACAGCTTTTGTGCCGCCTTTAAATCTTCCATATTATCGATCTCAAGCCATCTTCCCTTTAATGGGCAGGCATGAAACTCACTGGTCTTTAGTATGTCGTTCAATGCAATCTCGCTCCACATGGAGTATTTCTTCTTTGTCTCAATATAGTCCCGGCATGCCAAAAAGAATTGCCTTCCTGCCTGCACGCCAAATTTATAGACATCAATAGACGTACCAAATGCCTTCTCTTTTGGTATCTGTTTTGAAATCTCCACAAGACGTCCATCCGTCTCTACCACTTTCATGCTTTCCTCAATATAGTTTCCAATATCAGTTACAATAGCATTTTCAAGGGGTTCCTTTACAAGCTCCTTTAAGACACTGGAATCAAAAAATACATCTGCGTTCATCATAAGGAATGGATAGCCTTCCATTTCACCACGGGCAATATAGGCGGAGTACATATTATTGGTGGTGGCATAGTTCTTACTCTCTACCACCTTTACCATTGGATATCTTCGTTCAACTGCATTTCTTAGCAGATCGCCAAGATAACCGCAGATTACCGTAATATCTGTAATGTCATTGTCCAATAAGTTGTCAATCTGCTTAAAAAGAATAGGGGTACCATTTACAGGCACCATCGACTTTGGACATTTATTTGTAATAGGTGTCAGCCTACTGCCAAATCCCGCTGCCAAGATTAATGCTTTCATAGTTTTCCTCCTCAACCATATCATAAATTCGTTCTAGTCTGTCTCTTGTTAATTTCACTTCATTTAGAATGGTGTATCGGTCTTTTCTTGTATCTTTGGCAAATAGCCAGGCATTCACAAATACCTCTTTGGTAATCCCCCATTTCATCGGCTGTATGGAAATATCATAAGACTTTAGATAATTAAGCAGAAGCTGGTGGTCACGATTCTGCAATATGCTTGCCACCACACTGCCTAATGCCACAGCCATGCCATGGGAAATCTGAATATTCTTATAATTCTCATCTAATGAATGACTGAACAGATGCTCTGACCCACTACAAGGTCTGGAGTTTCCTGCAATCTCCATGGCAATGCCGCTTAACACTAAGGACTCTGACATGCTTTTGATAAAATGCTTACTTTTTAATGACTTCTCCTTATTGTAATATAGCGAGCTAAACGAAATGTCCGATAACATATAGGCAAAGTCATTCACTCGCTTTCCATGGCTTTTCTGGTCTAGGCGCCAGTCAAATAGTGCCGTATAGTTGCTTAACGTATCCCCGATTCCTGACTGTAACATTTCCAGCGGCGCATTTGCAATGATATCGATATCTACAATAATGCCTGCCGGTATTTTACATCCAAAGGATTTTCGTTTTCCATCGTCAATGCTTAGTACCGCAATAGGAGAGGCAAGTCCATCATGGCTTAATGAGGTCGGAATACAAAAATAGGTCTTCTTTGCAATATAAGCTGCATACTTTGTCGTATCCAACACCTTGCCTCCGCCAAATCCAATTACAATCTCAATATTATGAATGGCAATATACTTTCCCAGTTCTACCGCATCATAATAAGAACTCTGGTCAATCAAATAAATCTTGCTCTCTATAAACTTCTCTGATAACTCTTCCATCTTTTCTTTGTACAATCCATAAATCACGTCATCTGAAACAATAATCGCTCTCTGTTTATGTGCCTCGGTAACACACTCTTCGATAATAGTATCCACTTCATTAATTGCCTGCTCTTTGACACGCATGCATAATGGCAGATTAAACTCCGTCATACTGTCTCGCTCCTACTTTTAATGATGAAAGATCTCCTTTAAAATAACCTCGCTTGTGTTTGGACCATTTCGCTGATTATGTGTCTCATTAAATCTCTGATACCTGTCATCCATTTGAAACTCCTTGGTCTCTTCAATCGCCCGAATAAGATCCTCTTCCTTGGTCACAGGAGCTGTTGGAAGTTCTTCAAATTCTAAATAAAAATCTCTAAGCTTTGTCTTATATTCTTCTAAATCATACATATACAGTACAATTGGCTTTTCAAGGATTGCATAGTCAAACATCACACTGGAGTAATCCGTGACTAGCAGATCACTTGCAATATAAAGGTCATTAATCTCCTGATAATTAGAGACGTCTATAATAAAGTCCTGAAACTCTTCAAACTGAAATTTACTCTTGATTAGGTAATGTGCCCGAAATAATAATACATAGTCCTTACTGAGTGCCTCACTCAAATGATGGAAATCAATGCCTAACTCAATTGTATTTCCCACACCGACCGTATACTCGTTTTCACGATAAGTCGGACAGTACAGAATTACCCGTTTTTCCTCTGATATCCCAAGTGCTCTTCTAATTTTCTCCTGCTCTTTATCCGTATCCCCATACAGGGCATCATTTCTTGGATAGCCTTTTTCTATAAAGATATCCTCCTTATGAAGTTCCTTTAAATGAAAGGCACTGGTCAGCTTTTCTGTATAATATTTGGAAGGACTTAATAGATAGGTATAGTCTTTTGCGGCCTTTGTATACTGACGACGCAATGCCCTTGTGCTCACGGTCCGATCCTGATACTCTGCAATATCATACCCTAACCGTTTTAGCGGTACTCCATGCCAGCACTGGACATAGATTTGCTCCTTCCGCTTTTTTATTTCCTGAGGCAATCGATAGTTGGTGATAAAATACTTTGCCCTCGCATAACAGTCATAATACTCTTTGCTTCGATATTTTACTAAACGAGTATTATCATTTTTCTGAAGAAATAGGTAGTCTTCTGGTTTACGAAAACACCATACCAGTGCATATCCGCCATATTCCTCTTTTTTATTTATCATGGCCAGATATAATGCCTTCGGATTGCATCCATAAGAACGACCACCAAATGCCTCAAATATCACCAGCTTCTCGTCTAGACATTTTACTTTGCGGCTTCGCATGAAAAAGCTTATTTTTCTCTTTTGTAATACGCCTATCACCATTAGCTTTCGTAACAATTTACAATGGTCTGCCATCCTCGTAATGGCCTTTTTTAGTCTTCTCATATGGCTTCCTTATCACTTTACTTTCTAACTAGGCTAAGTCAGCAGCTTTCTTATTTCCTGCTTTTCGCAACACAAATATTCCTCTGGCGTCATGTAAGGTGTCTGATGTAAAGTAGTAATTGGCTCTCCATGCAAATACTCCATAAATGTCTCCACGTCTTTCGCATCCTCTAGCCTTATATAAGGCTTCTTCTGCAATTGTGATAGATATCGAATCTTTTTGCTTTCTTCTCCGATTACAACCAAGGTATCCATTAATTCGACCAACTCTTCTGTAAGCAGATAGGCATAAATCACAGTAACGCTCTGAAGGCACTCCTTGCTAATCTCCAACTGCGTATTAATTTGCTCAACAGTAGTACAAGGGACACTAATATAGACTCTAATTCCCTTCTCCTTTTTTAATCGCTCTATCAGCTCCCAAAAGCTTTCCTGTAAAAAGGATTCCGGCTCCTTGCCATAAATCAGAAGGGACTTCTCCCCTTCCTGCTTTGCAAGAAGAAACGTTCCCGCATATGTCTGTCCGCTTGTCTTTCTAAAGCCCCATTCATAATAAAGTAAAGGCCCTATTTGTACCATTTTTACTGACTTTTCTGCTTTTACCGTACCGTACTCCGGATCAATCAGGCAAATTTTTTCCGGAGAAATGGTTTGTCTGGCATATAGATTCTCGATCTCTATTTCCTGAAACAACACGATTTTATCAAACCTGCAAAGAGACGCATTTGTATTGTTATTATAAATTCTCTCCGTCTTTTTCTCATTTAAACAGGTGAGCAATGAAAGCTCGTCCTTGGTTGGAAATACACCAACTTTTAAACTGGCAACTTCTAAGAACATGGCATACCAGAATACTGTATGAGGGGACAACAAATAGGCCTGCTCAAACGTCATTGTTCCAAGCAGCCGATGCCACTCCATACTAAGCTCCTGTTCCGGGCGATCCTCAAATACCGTATTGATTTCCTCACAATGGCTAAACAGATACCTCATCCGTTCTAATCTGATATAGCCTGCATCGCTATAGCTTACCTTCCCCTGTTTTACAATAATATGTACCCTCGGTAACATCCTCCGTAAGATTGCCTCTACTCCTTCCTGTTTACTGGTCAGCAAAAGAACGGTCTCATAAGTATCGTCCATCTGTTGCAGCAAAAACAGGTAGTTTCCCAAGTTATCCAGTTCCTGTACTGCCGGATCCACTACGAATAAAATACGCTTCTTCCTTCCTAATAAGTATTTACTTACGACTGCGTTGCACTGTTCCCTTATAAGAAACATTTGTATCAGACAAAAAGCATATTCTTTTAAGGATGTTCGAAGTCTTGGTTCCGCAACCTGCCCTTTATATATACCATCTAAATGATATTCTTCTTGGTATACCAACTTGGTATATGATTCACTAAAAGATACAAGACAAGTCGCATTTAACAGAAATGATACCCGATACTCCCTTTTAGGCCCCGGTACTACTAACAGACTCTGTCCTTCCCTTCTTAAAAAGTACGTTGGTAAATTCTCATTGCTAAAGATAAACTCTGCCGTGGCTAGATGCTCAATATACTCGTCAGAGTCTTCCTCCACTATGCTTACGTTCATTAAATGGGCCATGCTTGTCTTCATAGTCTTTGAGGCTTCTTTAATACATAGGACTAACTGGTTCATTGAAAACTCAGAACTAGAAGAAAGGATGCGATATAGTTCCAGCATAAGGCTATTCTTTTCCTGATAACTCGAAATTTGTAATAGGATTTTTCCTGGTACAATGACCTTTTCCAGCGCCTGCATGTATGTATTTCCTCTTATAAAAGCCTTTGTCTTAGGAAATGTTACTTCTTTTTCGTGAAATCGTTCCATGCCATGCCCCCATTACCGCTTAGTTAAGCAACTGCTCAAACTCATATACCACCTGCTTGTTATACTGTTCATACTTCCATTCATAAGCAGGTAGATTTCCTTCTATAAATGCACACATTCCTTCATAAATAGAATCACTTGTTGTATCAGTTACCCATTGTCCTTGTGGAATACAGACTGCCTCATATCCCGGATGATTGGATACTATGATTGGAAGGTTAAGTATTCTTGCCTCTAATACTGCTAGTGCCTGTCCTTCCCATTTTGATACTAAAAGGAAACAGTCACATTGTTTTAATAATGCAAATGGATTTTCTATATTACCGATAAAGACTACTGACTCCTCTGCGTTTTCTGCCTTTACATACCGTTTTAGCTGGTCCCGTAATGGCCCGTCCCCAATCAGGTACAGACGACATTTTTTATTCTCGCGATATAGCCTTATAAATGCCTTCAATAAATTCTTCTGGTTTTTCTCTTCCGACATTCTTCCTACTGTGCAAAAGTTAATACATGTCGGGTCCGGAAGCAAAATCATAGTATTTACCTTTAATATCCCATAACCAGTTTCCTGTTCTAATGCCATATACTTCTTATTCTCTCTGGTTATGACTACGAGTTTCTTTAGTCCATCCTCAACCCGTTTTGCATAAACGGAATTCTCTACAAAGGTAAACTTATCATACGTCTGTCTGGTTGCTAGTTTCTCTCGATTGATCTCCATTACATTCTTGGAACATCCTACAATCCAGTCAAACTTAGGATACAAGGAGAATACCACCTTTAACTCGGTCTCAAATGGATGCTTTCCATCCACAACACGCATTCGGTCCTTTATCAGGTTATTATGCTGCCAGATCAGTTTCTTTGCATAACGATCTCCTAATAATACTCGTGGTATAAAGGATCCATACCCTGAAAAATCAATACTGTAGTCAAACCTTGCATCCCCAAAACAGCGCAGGAATTCCCTACGATACAAGCTGTCCGGATAATGGCTTACACAAATTGATTTGGTTAATCCAAATTCATTAATCATACCATGATAAAACTCTTCCTTTGTAGTGGATGCATACGTCCCCACTCTTGGCAATAAGCGAATCCCCTGTCTAAAATGAGACGTATCGAATACGCTTCGCTTATCCTTATCCGGACAAAAATAAACCGTAATGTCATATTTATTAAGATCCAGCAATGTAAGCAGACTCATTAAGGATACCGTAACTCCATTGGTCCGAAGCGTGCCAATATAAAATAACAGCTTTTTCTTCCCCTGATCCATTGCATTAAAAGCTTGTCCTTCCTTCTTTTGCTCTAATATCCGATTTAAAATCCGCGCACCTGCATTACCATCCTCATAAGGACAGTATATGCGTATTGCTTCCTCAATTCGTGAAAGATACTCACTATGTATGGTTCCAATTTCCCCAATCCATTTGGCGACTTCAGATACTTTAGTTGTAATTGGTCCCGGAAGTTTTATCAGGTCAAAACAGATCCCACGGTCTTTTTTATATGTTTCTAAATCCGGAATATAAAAAAGGATTGGACGCCTGGATAGTAAAAAATCAAAAAATATGCTTGAGATGTCGGTAATCAATATATCCGTTATTGTCAAAAGTTCATTGGCATCTATGCAGTCTGGCACAATTTTTCCCCTTAGTACCTGTTCCTGCTGCAAGATTCGAAATTCTGCATGATGTGGCTTTATTAACAGCTGATAGCGTTCTGTGTGGATATGATCCATCAAATACGAATAAAACTGTATATATTCTTTGCTTCGATTTTCTGCACTTCTATATTCTCCACGATAGGTAGGTGCAAATAGAATCAGCTCCTTTCCGCTCTCAAGTAATACTCCCATTGCTCTTAGCTTGAAACGTATTTCCTCCCGATCTGCTTGATAATAGAAATCATTTCTGGGCATGCCTTCCTGTAGTAGAGCATTGGGATAGATTCCTTCAAGTTTATAACTCTCTTTATATACCTTGTCCATATAAGCATTCGAGGAGAGCAGATAGTCAGCTTTTAGAAAGTTCATCATAATATTGCCTATCTCATATTCTCCATCTGGAATATCATAGCCTAAGTTTTTAATCGGTATTCCATGCCATGTGTTTATGTAACTCTGTCCCTTCCGTTTTACAAAATACGTTGGAAATGTAACGTTATTGATTAAGTATTTGCTGCATGCAAGAGCTTTGATATACTCTTCCGATTCCCGCTCTACAAATACTACATTTTTATATTGTTCATAATAAGTAAGCAGATACTCATGTTCCTTCAGAGTCTCTACTACCCAGATATGTATATAATCATAAAAGTCCGTGCGTTTTAAAAAGGATCGAAACAATGCATAAGGATTCCCCAGCATTCCTCTTCCATGGTAGGCTTCATATAGTATGACTGTCGGCTGTATCTTTGTCTTCTCCAAATATTCGGCATACTTTCTTCGTATTCGCTGTGCATCCGAACAACTTCTTCTTTGTAAAGGCTGTCGTAATAATCGTTTGATAATTCCTGCTTTCCGATACAGCTCACCCAAACTTACCTACCTCCCATACTAAAAAACTCGCGCGCTGAGCCTGCTTGCATTAGCGACATTCTCATTTCAGCTGAGTGCGCATCCTTACGTCCTTCTTTTAGGGCGTTTTTTAATTGATAGGAGAGGGCTCGAAGAGAACTTTCCTGTCAATTAAAAAAAGGATAGATTCCCATAAGGAACCTACCCCTTTCTCTTTATTGGCACAAACAGCACATCTAGTAATGCTTGTACTATTTTTACCACTGCCGCGATAACTTAAAAGCTCACAGAGTGTGTTTATAATTATTTCTCTAAGTAAATTTTTCTAGTGATAAAGTTATATACCATAACAACGAACGTAGCGATAACTTTAGCAGTCATAACAATCACTGCATTTCGAACGGCTGGAAGCCATGCAGTCAATGCATTTACGGAAATCCACATAATCAGTGAATTAATTCCTAAACCAATAATACTTAGAATCATAAATACTACAAATTGTTCTTTCTTACTTTGTTCTTCGTTTGGATCAAATACCCAGAATATGCTTAATACATAGTTGTATATTACTGATACCGAAAATGAAAGCGCACTGGCAATCAAGTAGTTTACTCCTAGAAATTCATTTAATACAAATAGAATTCCGTAGTCGATTAAAAATGCGCTACCCCCTACGATAGCAAAGCGAAAGATCTGCTTCATTAACTTTTGCATCTCTTCTATCCTCTTTTTATTATTGTACTTTACTATTAAAGTTACCACATATTCTCTAATTTTACTAGAGTTATTTCTCTATATCAGTCTCAAATGACGACATTTCCGGCAGCCATTTCTGATAAGCATCCAGCACTTGCTGTTTCTGCTTTTCAAAATTAGATGTCTCAATCGTATCATTGACACAGATCACTTTATAGCTTCCATGCTCAATGGCATGAAGGGTACTCATGAATGTCTTGTCCTTAATATGAAAACACTTTCCATACTTCGGACTTCTTGGAATGAAGTTCCCGCTTGCAAGCTGCCAGAACTTAATCACCCATTGGTTTACATTGGACTTGGTACGGAACTTATCCATACAAGTCTCATGCATCATCTTAGGCTCCGTCTTCCAAACGGTTTCAAACGTACTCTTTAAAAACGGACTTGGCAAATGGTTATAATAAAAACCAGGGAACCATGGCCAGATGCTAAGCACTGCCGTACGCACCAAGCTCTTTGCTCCATTTACCGGGTTAAACCATTTAAAGAAGTCTCGCTTCATGACCTGCTTCTTGTCGAAATTCTTATTGATTACCTCAAGGTCATTTCCATTAAAGAAGCCGGCACTCTTTTCTCCAAAATAAATACAGTTCAGCGCAAAGATATCCCTAGGCTTACCGTCCTTAAAGAAATCCGTAGGCTTTACATGATTGGTAATGAACATATCATCATTAAAGTATACGAACTGCTCTGCAAGTCCCTCGATGCGATGCAAGTTGAGCTCGATGGTATTTGCATTAAATGTCGGTAAATATTCCTCTGGGATATAATCTTTATGGTTTACGATATTTAATTTTGGATTTGTAACATCCAGCCATTCCGGCAAATGTCCCCATGTTACAAAATGTATCTTATTTACCCAAGGTGCAAATTTCTCTACCCCTCGAAACCAGTACTGCAAGTTATCCCAACTGCGGTATCGTACTTCGGTACTGTCCCCTTTGTCATTTGACTGGTCGTATAAATTCTTTTCCGCCTGCCATTTTGGATCGTTACCATCTACCCAGATAATGACGAAATCTATCTTATTGTTGTCTTCCTTGCTGCCCATATTAATTATTACGTCCTCCTAAGACATGAACTCTTCGTATACCGGTAAAACTTCTTCCGGAGTACCACGCATCTTCACATGTCCTTCATGAAGCCAAAGCACGCTAGTACAAAGATTAGCGATTGTTTCAGAACTGTGGGATACGATGATTACCGTACGCTTATCATTCATGATCAGTTCTTTCATCTTCTTAAAACTCTTCTTCTTGAACTTCGAATCACCTACGCTAAGTACTTCATCGATCAACATGATATCTGTTTCCAAGATTGCCGTAATAGAAAATGCCAATTTGGAGTACATACCAGAAGAATATGTTTTTACAGGACGATTAATGAAATCTCCTAATTCAGAGAATTCAATGATTTCCTTCATCTTTGCACGGATTTCTTCTTCGGAGAATCCAAGCAACATACCGGATAAATAAATGTTTTCTTTTCCTGTAAGTCTCTTTTGGAATCCTACACCGATGGAAAGTAAGGAAACGGAATGTCCATGTAAGTCAATGGTTCCTTCATCTGCCGCAAAAATACCTGCAATTGCACGAAGCATAGTAGACTTACCACTACCATTCTTTCCTACGATTCCTAGGATTTCTCCTTCTGCTACGCTGAAAGAAACCCCACGCACTGCTTCAAATACTTCTGTTTTCGATTTTTTTAAAGAAAGTAAGCTCTTTTTAATCGACATTTTATTTAAACATCTATATCGGATCTTCAGATCCTTTACATCAATTACATTCTCACTCATTAGATCACCTTCACATAACTGTTTTCGTATTTATAAATGGTTCTAACTCCAATTACGGATAAAAGAGTACCTAGTAAGAACCATAATCCAAGTGTATAAAAGTCTTGTGTGCTTTTATAAGGATAAATCATACAGTTACGTAACTGATCCATAACAAAAGCAACCGGATTTAGCTTTAATAAAAGTGTCCTAATTGGTTCAGGAATGTTCTTATTTCCAATCGCATAGAATACACCGGATAAATAGAACATCAAACGTAATACTACGTTGATTACATTGGATAAATCCTCTACAAATACACCAAAATGGAGCATGATTGTACTAAAGCCGAATGTTATTAAGAATAATACAAAAAATAATGGTATGATGTAGATCAGCTTATAGCTAACCGGAACACGGTAAATTACCATCATAATTACAACGATACTAAAGGAAATTAACATTTTAAACCCATTTACATACATCTTAACAAAAACCAGGATATACTTAGGGATGTATACTTTAGAGACGATCGCACTATTGCTGGAAACAAGGCGTACGCTTTGTTTTACTGTCTTCTCGAAGAATGTCCAAGCGGATAAACCGATGAACACGAATACTGGGAAAAACTCTTCTCTCGTACTAAATACGATTGCTGAAATAAATGTATATACGAGCATAAATAATAATGGATCTAAAATCCACCATAACCAACTTAAGTGAGAGTTGGCAATTTCTGATTTCAGTTCAGACTTTGCTGAATAAATTCCATACTTGTAGTACTTATTCAAATCTCTTATAAATTTTTTCATCATAATACCTCTAATTCTTTTATTGCTTCATAATTTCTCTTACAATTGTCTGTATCACAAAGTTCAAAGAACTCTTTATGACGCGCTAAATACACGGCATCACTTTCAAACCCTGAAGCTACTGCTTCTTTTAAGGTCTTTACTACATCCTCTAATTCATAGCAAACTGGTCCAAAACCATCTCTTTCGTAAACGAAGTAACCCTCGCCATAGTGTTCTTGTCTGTATTTTGGATAATCAAACTGATAATACATTAGTGGCTTCTTCATATATGCAAAATCCATGGCAATACTGGAGTAATCGGTAATCAGGTATGCTGACTCCATTAAAAGCTCCTGCACGTCATGATCTTTATCATTTGCAATTATGATTCTCTCCTCATCACTGGTAAAGAGATTTGTAAACTTCTGCATTTCACGATGCTGATAAAAAATAAGCGTCAGATCCTCATCGTGCAATAACTGACGTAGCTCTTCACTCTCTATAAATGCACTCCAAGCCTTATAATACTCTGACTTTTTCATTCTCTCGATATCACTTTGTTTTGCTTGATTATTGGATGGCGGAGAAATCCAGCTTCTCCATGTTGGCATAACTAGTAGCTGTTTCTTGTTTACCTTTGCATTGTGAAGATTATCAAAACGGCAAAAACCGAGCAACTGAACTGCACCCTCCGGATAACCGAAGCGCTCTTTTACGTACTCGTATTCTCGTTCTGCTCCACAAACAAACAGGCTGATCTTTGAATGCTTATAATGTAAGAACTCAACATCATCCTTTGTTATGCCATGTTGTAAGAATACGCGAGTATTCTTACGAATTCCATACACCTCTAAAAAATAGCAAACCGCTGCATTGGGTTTACCACCTTTTTGTGTACTGATGTTCTTCTCAGCTGTCAAATAATATATCCAATGCTTCAAAGTCCCATAAGAAACTGTGTCGCCAAGTGCGGCTACTTTCTCATAGTCCTCTGATTTCTTGCTTATTGCATAAACCACATCCTGATGTGGTTCATTTTCTCTGATATACTTAAACAACCAATATGCATTATCCCTCGCTTCCTTCTGATTTTCGCAAATCAGCCAAAGATGCTTTCTCTTCTTTTTGTAAAGCCAAGCAATTGGCAATGCAATCAGAAACAGAATAAAATGCAACGCATCCTGGAAGGAGGCCTCTAATAACTTACTGATAAACTTTTGTTTCATATTAACCTTTCTCTATGTCACAAAAAAGTGCATATTAGCATATAAATACACTATATCTCTTATAACACCATACTCTTTCGCACATTAAGTGTCAAGTAATTTCTTCTAAATCGACCCCTTTTTACAGCGCATTTCAGCCTATTTAGAACAGGCTTCCTTTACCGTATTTAAGGCCTTTTCAATGACATTATGCATATCAAAATACTGGTAATTTGCAAGCCTTCCTCCAAAGATCACATTGGTCTCTTTTGCTGCAAGTTCCTGATACTTAGAAAAGACATTCATGTTCTTTTCATCATTGATTGGATAGTATGGTTCATCCCCTAACTTCCAAGTCTTTGGATATTCTCTTGTTATAATCGTTTCTTTCGACGTATTGAATTCAAAATGCTTATGCTCGATAATTCGAGTATAAGGAACCTCGTATTCCGTATAGTTGACTACCGCATTTCCTTGATAGTTCTCCACTGGCAGCTGTTCTGTCTCGAATCGAAGGCTTCTATATTCTAATGCACCATAGCAATACTCATAATACTGATCAATCATCCCGGTATAGACCACGGTATGGGCCATCGCATCAAATTCCTTTTTGTGACTAAAATAATCTGTGTTTAAACGGACTTCAATTCCCTCCAACATCTTTTCAATCATTTTTGTATATCCACCCTCTGGAATTCCCTGATACTTATCGTTGAAATAATTATTGTCATACGTAAAACGGACCGGAAGACGCTTGATGATAAAGCTTGGAAGCTCTGTCGCTTGTTTTCCCCATTGTTTCTCCGTATAACCTTTGATTAACTTTTCGTAGATGTCCTTTCCTACCAGATTAAGTGCCTGTTCCTCTAGATTTGCAGGCTCTTCCTTATAAGTATTTGCAATTTGACGAGAAATATATTCTTTCGCCTCTTCTGGCGTCTTTACGCCCCATAACGCATGAAATGTATTCATATTAAATGGAAGATTATATAGTTCATCTTTATATCTTGCAACCGGAGAATTTGTATATCGATTAAATTCTGCAAACTGATTTACATACTCCCAGATTTCCTTATTGCTTGTATGGAAAATATGTGCTCCATACTCATGCACATTAATCCCATTTACCTCTTTTGTATAAATGTTTCCGGCAACATGATTTCGTTTATCGATTACTAAACACTTTTTGCCTCGTCTACTAGCCTCATATGCAAATACAGAACCAAATAATCCTGCACCCACAACTAAATAATCGTACACTTCATATACCTCCATTGTAAATAAGTAGTCGAATCTATAACAGTACAAGTTTACTGATTTCAGCAAATACTGTCAAGTAAGTAGAAAAATGCATACATGCACATACTTCCTTACTTATAATAACAAAAGGGCTAGAAATCTATTTCGATTCCTAGTCCTTTCTGCTTTTTATTTACTGAAGTTTACTCTTTTTAGCCGTTTCCTCTAAACAAATCCATACCATTGCACCAAACAGTGGCAATACTACAATCCATTCAATGGCATAACGCATATAGGCCACCGGTCCTGCAATGGCAATTAATAAGTTTAAGACTACCGGCATAGTCATCAGGGCATATCGATACTGCCTTGTATAAACCATATATACGATACAGATAAGAAAAAGATAGTTCCACGGTCCAACAGAAAACGCCCATCCTAACATACTGCTGTCTTTCAGTGCGTTAATCGTTGTAATGATCATCTTCCTTGGAGCATTTGTAAATGCCGGATTTCTTAGTCCAAACTTAGCTCCTGGAGAACCTGTCCCATTGTATACAATTCCCTTTCCATAGTCCACAGAATAATAATAAGAGATATTGTTTAATGTAGCCGTTACATAAGTTCCTGGATGACGGACCAGCAACTTTGCCCACACCACCATAAACTCCTTAAGTTCCTCTTTTGTATAATATTTATTAAAATGATTTTTAACCCCATCTGATACAATCGGATCATAGCGTTTCTTTAATACCTCAAGATCATTATCAAAACAAAGAATTTTATTAAGTGTTTCAATTTCTCCATCGTCAAATCCCTCTTCTCCCCATTCCACTGCATACCTTGCAACTTGTTGAAATGGAACGGATAACATTTCCCTAGGGCTTCCTTCTGGTATATTGCATAATGGAAGGACGATTTTTAATAGGACAATGCCATATAGCACGATTGGAATTCCGATGAGCAATCCGATATCTTTAAGTTTAGAAAGGCTTTTTCGATATTTGATCAGCAGAACTACCAATAAGACACAGCCTATATAGAACCCATTGTTTCTCAGCAACATAAACCCAAGGAGGGAGAAAAATAAGATGCATCTTTCCTTCTTTGAATAAAAGATTTCATCCTCACTCCGTATAAGCTTAAATAACTGTATTGTTACCAAAATCATAAATCCGCCATATAGGCTATCCTTGGTAATCGTTAATGCATACATGGGTATTACCGGGTAAAACATAAAAAAACCAAGTGTTAGTAACTGAAAGATTATCGGAACCTCTAGTTTCTTAATATAATTGACGGTATAACTATAGACAAATGCAAGAAAAAGCATTTGAAGCATGGTAAAAGAAAACATAGCAATAGTAATGTTCCCAATACTTAATCCTACCTTGGCGAATGTACCTATTACAATTGTGTAAGTAATTGGATGATGATTATTTAGTAATGTTTTTGCTTCCTCTGGATAGATAATGGAGCGATATGTCTTACAGATCGTTTCATCTCCTAAAAACTGTGCAACTTCATCTCTTGCATCTGGTGTAAAATTACATGGATAGGTTGCAATCACATAAGGTAGCCAGGCAATTACGATTGCTGCAAAGCATGTCCAAATGCTAACTTTAAATCTTTTTGGTGCAAATTTCTTTATAAAGCTGCTTGCCTTTAACTTTGGTAATACATATTCCATACATGCATTTACTATGTAATAGATTATAATACAATACCCTACTACAATAATAAGTGCTTTTCCCATTGTAAAGCGAGAGGCAAATATATCATCTAAATTATTTTTCCTATAAAATGCCCTTCCTAAAAGTAATAAAATGCTTGTACCTATGGAAAAGACAAGAGAACATCTTCTAGAACGTCTTGAATACTCTCTACGAACAAGAAAAAAGAGAACAATACCAAGCAATAGCAGTACAAACAAATCATTGGTTGAATCATTTTTATACGATTTTTGTAATTGTAAGATTACCTTATACACGCCTGTTGCTTTTGTGCCTTTCGAAAGGCTGACCTTACCTAAACTAAGTCCTAATGCACAGCTTGTGACAAATGTAAGACACATTATGTAAAATAAATACCAAAGTTTATGTTTTCTATATAACCCAGACATTGATTCACCTCACATGAATAGACTTAACCGTTTGGTCTGATTCTTTACAACACAACCAGATTACTACACCATACAATGGCAGTACAACAATCCATTGAATGGCATATCTCATATAGGCAACCGGTCCCGCAATTGCAATTATTACATTTATTATTACAGGAAGTATCATCAGCAAATATCTATACTGTTTTTGATATATTATGTACAAAATAGCAAATAGAAATAGGTAGCTCCATGTACCAACGGAAAATGCCCATCCTAACATACTGCTATCTTTCAGTGCCGTGATCGTCCTAAGAAGAAGCAGCCTTGCTCCCTCTGTCGTACTTGCATTTTTTATTCCGTATATAGCTCCATTGCTTCCGGCCCCAATATAAATAACAGGTTTCCCATAATCTACGGAAAAATAATAGTAGACATTATTTAATGTCGCCATTACACAAGTACCTGGGTGTCTTTCTAATAACTTTAGCCAAACCCTCATAAAGTCTTTCAATTCTTCCTTTGTATAATACTTATTAAACTTACTCTTTACCGGATCTGATAAAACAGGATCATAACGTCCCTTTAATACTTCCAAATCCCCATCAAAACAAAGAATCCTATCTAACTTTTTAATCTCATCCTCTCTAAATCCATCTTCTCCCCATTCCACTGCATATCTTGCTACTTGCTGAAATGGGACTGATAACATTTCTCTAGGACTTCCTCCTGGAATATGACAAAGAGGTAATATCACTTTAAGCAAGACACCCCCATATAAAAGTATTGGAATCCCAATACAAAAGAGAATCTTCTTACTATTTGATCGTTCTTTATGGTGTATGACTACTAATACAAAGAAGATAAAAATACTGATATATAGTCCATTATTTCGTAATAGCATTAGACCAAGAACAGAGCAAAAGGTAAGTATGCCCTCTCTTCTGGAAGCAAAAAATAACCGCTTATTAGTTAGCATCTTCAACAACTGTATGGTAACTAAAAGAATGCACGCTCCATATAAACTGTCTTTTGTCACCGTCATCCCATAGATTGGAACTAATGGATAGAACATAAAGAAACCTAATGCCATCATTTGAAGGAGTATTGGAACATCCAGACTTTTTATATAATTTACTGTATAGCTATAAATCCATGCAAGTGCAGCCATTTGCAATATAACCAATAGAAACATCGCAATATTGATATTGCCTGCAGCCAGTCCCATCTTCGCAAAGCTTCCTACTAGAAGGGTGTAGACAATAGGGTGATGATTATTTAACAGGGTTGTGGATTCTTCTGGATAACAAATCGTCTTATTTGTCTTACAAACCTCCTCGTCTCCCAAAAACTGTGCGATTTCATCTCTTGAGTCGGCGGTAAAATTACAAGGATAACATAGTATCATATAAGGCAGCCATGCTAATATAATAGCGGCAAAGCAGCTCCAAATAGTAATCTTGAATCGTTTTGGAAGATAGCTTTTTAAAGTTGCACTATGTACTACTTTGGGGATAAGACGTTCCATCACTGCATTGATTATAAAATAAATTAAGATCGTATATCCAACCAATATTAACATTGCTTTTTCCATGGTAAACACGGACTTAAAAATTTTATCCAGATTATTCTCCTTATAAAAGGCTCTTCCTATTAAAAGCAGACTGCTCGATCCCAATGAAAAAAACAAGGAGCACCCTTTGCTTCTTCTTGAGTATTCATTTCGTACAAGAAGAAACAGCATAATTCCAATCAAGACCAAAATAAACAGATTATTGGTCTTATCAAAGTTAAAAGATCCCCTAAACGTTTCAATCCAAGCATAATACCCTGTTGCATCTGCCTTTTTACTAAGCTTGACTTCTCCCAGCTCGAGTCCTAGCGCCAGGCTGGATACACATGTTAACACAGCTATATAACAGCTATACAGTAACTTATTTTCTCTATATAACCTTCTCATTCTTTATGTAGCTCCACTTATTCTATATTTTTATTTTTTTCTTAGATTCTATTCCCAAAGCTCTAATTCAGACTTCCGTTTACAAGCATATAAACGCATTATATCTCTTATAACAACATACTCTTTCGTACATTAAGTGTCAAGCTTTTTTGCCATATATATCCTTTACAGTGTGATCCTTTCACTTTATCCTCTGCCTTTCTTATAATTATAAAAGGACTAGAAATCACAATAGATTTCTAGTCCTTTTATAATTATTTACTCAATTTCATTTTGTTTCAGCTTTTCTTCTAAACAGAGCCAAACCATTGCACCAAATAGTGGTAATACTACGATCCATTGGCTTGCATAACGCATCTGCGCAACCGGTCCGGCAAATGCAATAAGGACATTAAGAATAACTGGTAACATCATGATAAAGAATTTATATTGTTTTTTATAAACAGCATACAGGATACAAATTATAAACATATAATTCCATGTTCCTACGGAAAATGCCCATCCTAACATACTGCTATGATCTAACATTTCAATTATCTTAACGACTCCGCTTCTTACTGTCTTAGTTATAGACGGATTATCAATTCCATACGGTGCTCCATGCTTTGTTGCCCCATCATATACTACTCGTCTTCCATAGTCTACTGAATAGTAGAACTCATCATTATTCAATGTTGCAATAATAAATGTTCCTGGATGACGAATTAATAATTTCGCCCATACCCCCATAAAGTCTTTCATCTCTTCTTTTGTATAATTCTTGTTAAAATGATACTTTACAGGATCTGAAATTATTGGATTATAACGTTTCTGTAATACAGTTATATCTCCTTTAAAGCAAAGAATCTTATCCAGTTTTTCAATCTCACCATCTTCAAATCCTTCCTCCCCCCACTCTACGGCATATCTTGCCACTTGTTGGAACGGAATCGATAACATCTCTCTTGGACTTCCATTAGGAATATTAAACATTGGGAGTATGATTTTCAAAAGAACAACCCAATAAAGAAGGATTGGAATACCGAATGAAAAACCTACACTCTTTAATCTAGTAAGACTTTTTCGATATCTAATAAGTAAAACAGCGATTACTATAAATAAAATATACACACCGTTATTTCTAAATAGCATTAACCCAAGACAGCATATAAATGTCCTGATTTTTTCTTCTCGTGATTGAAAGAATTCCTCTTCATTTCTTACGATCTTAAACAGCTGAATTGTAATAAGAATCATAAATCCACTATAAATACTATCCTTTGTCAATGTCATTGCATACATTGGCACAACCGGATAAAACATAAAGAATCCCAATGTTACTAATTGAAATATAATCGGAATTCCTATTTTCTTAATATAATTTACCGTATAACTATACACTAACATTAAGAACACTACTTGTATCATAACTAGTATAAACATTGCCAGATTAATATTACCTAGTTTCATCCCAATAGTAGCAAAACTTCCCACCATAAGTGTATGGATAATGGGATGATGGTTATTTAAAAGTCGTTTTGCACCCTCAGGATATACTATTGATCTATCCGAAAAACTATGTTCTGCATCGCCTATAAACTGTGCCACCTGATCCTTGGTATCCCCAGTAAAATTACATGGATACGTAATGATAATATATGGCATCCATGCAATAATAAGGGCTATCATGCATGACTTAAACGTTATTTTAAACTTCTTTGGTGTAAAAGTATGGATATACTCATTTACCTTTAACTTTGGCAATAGATACTCCATAAATGCATTGATAATATAATAAATCAATATAAAATATCCAGCTGCCACGATCAAAGCCTTACAAAATGCAAACTTTGTTACAAATATTACATGTAAATCATTATTTTTATAAACTGCTCTTCCAATCAATAATAGTATGCTTGAACAAAGCGCAAACACTGCAGAACAGCATTTACATCGCTTTGTATACTCTCGCCGAGTTAAAAAAAGAAGTACTATGGCGATCAGAAATAATACAAATAAATCATTTGTAGGATCATTTGTAAATGAACTCTTAAGTTTCAGTACAATCCCATATATACCTGTAGTATTCTGTTTTAGTTTAATTTCTCCTAGTTTAAGCCCAAGAGAACAGCTAACTAATAGTGTCATGATAGTTATACATAACATATAACATATCTTTTTCGTTTTATACAATCTTTGCATCTGATACCTCTTTACTTATTTCATTCAAACGTTGAAGTTCCATTTCAAAATTCTGTTTATTCTTTGTTTGAATTGTTTGTAAAATTAATCCACTAAAGAAACTAATAATAGCTGTTAATACCACAAAACCACATACAATTAGTGTTGGAATCTTCTCTACCAGTTTTGTCTTTGCAAAACTAATAACAATTGGAGTAAAGAATATTGCTGCAATAATTGTTAATAGTGCTGAAAGAATGCTAAAGAAATGTAATGGCTGATAATTCTGATATAATCTAAGAATTGTCTTCAATACCTTAAATCCATCTGAATATGTATTTAATTTAGATTCACTTCCCTCTGGTCGGTCACGATATGTAATGACTACATTATCAACAAGCATATTCTTATCTACTGCATGGATACTCATTTCAGTTTCAATTTCAAATCCTTTTGATAAGACTGGAAATGTCTTAACAAATTGATAACTGAAAGCTCGATATCCCGTCATAATATCTTTAATGTCCGTTTTAAATAAGAGATTGATACTCTTACGAACAATGGTATTACCAAAGTTATGAAACGGTCTTTTATTTTCTGTAAAATATGTAGAAGATAATCGGTCTCCAACTACCATGTCGACCTTCTTTTCAAGTACCTTGTCCACCATTTCTCTTGCAAACTCTGCAGGATATGTATCATCTCCGTCAACCATGATATATGCTTCTGCATTAATTTCTCTGAACATTCTTCTTATTACGTTCCCTTTTCCCTGTGCATATTCATGGCGAACTACTGCGCCTTCTTCTTTTGCAATCTTGGATGTGTTGTCAGTTGAATTATTATCATAAACATAGATTGTCGCTTCAGGTAGACATTCTTTATAATCATTAATCACCTTTTTTATTGTCTTTTCTTCATTGTAGCAAGGTATTAATACTGCTATTTTATCCATTCTTTCCTCCTATTACATGCATAATAATTATCTGTGTAACAGATTTTATACATGCTGTATAATATTTTTTTCTTTCTGTCTGCTATTACTAAAAACATACATTGTTATCTCAACATCTTATATACACAATACTTATTTTTTTAATAGACAAATCTTTTTTTCCTTTTAGACAAAGAAATATAATTGTCACTTGTTATAAGTGTCCCCTTCAACTACTCTCTTTGCGTTTCTATTGTATCGTCTAGCATTTATACTTGTCAAGTTTTTTACTACTTAGCACCATACACTGCATTCAACGAGAAGAGACACGCTTAGGCTGCCATCCCTCATTTATGAGGGTGCAAAAACTTCAAGTCGAAGAAACTTTGCCGCGCCGAAGGGGAATATCGCTGTTTTTTGCGATATCTTCCTTTCCCTATATATAAAAAAGGAGACCTAATACAATTATAATCATTGCATTAGGTCCCCCTCTAACTAGTTAGGTTTTATTCTATACTAATAGAATCTTAGTATTTATTGTTCTGCTTTTTTAACAAGCATTTCGTATTTCTTCTTAGCATCGATTTCTGCTTTTTCGAATAACTCGTTTGCTCTCTCTGGATTTGTACGAGATAATCTATTATAACGAACTTCGCTTTCGATGAATTCTCTGTAGCTTGCTTTTGGAGCTTTAGAATCTAATTGGAATGGATTTAATCCTTCAGCTTCACGACGTGGGTCATGACGGAATAAATGCCAGTATCCTGATTCAACTACGCGTTTTTCTTCTAATTGTGCGTTCTTTAATCCACCTTTGATACCATGAGCGATACATGGAGCGTAAGCGATGATTAATGATGGGCCGTCATAGCTTTCAGCTTCAACGAAGGCTTTCACACATTGGTTGTAATCTGCACCTTGAGCGATTTGTGCTACGTATACATAACCGTAACTCATAGCGATTGCTGCAAGATCTTTTTTCTTAACATCTTTACCACCAGCTGCGAACTGAGCGATTGCACCAGTAC
>JAUNRX010000167.1 GCA_030539495.1 bacterium
GATGAAGGTATTTATCAATACCCAATCCAGTTCATCTTCGACACAATATCTCCAACAATATCATCCTACAAGGTTACTCGTCCAGCACCTTCATTAAAGTCTCCTGACATAACAATATCATCCCAAATAACAGACCAAGGTGACTCTGACCTGGATACCGTTCAGTTTGGTACCAAAGAGGACTATGACAAAGCCATATCTGCGGAGGAAACTCAAAAGAAATACAACTACAAATTACAAAATGAAAGTAGTGATTACCAATTTACCATTCAAAAGACATCTCTTAAGGATGAGGAGTATTACATATGGGCAACAGATAATGCAACAAATCGTTCAGAAGCGATGAAAGTCGATGTTGCAGGACCAACTTTAACAATTGAGACAGAGTCAAAGTGGAGTAATCAGGATATTACAGTTAAGGGAATTACTAAGGATAAAGGAAGCAGTGTTGAACAGGTGTATTATTCGACCGATCAAAATCAAGCAGAAAATCATATGTCTCAGGATAATGAGACGAAAAATATAAAGAGGGCTGCATTAAATAAAGAAACAGGAGAATATAGCTTCTCTGTTAAGGCAGATCAGTCAGGTAAGAAGACATATTATGTATGGGCATATGACACATTAGGCAATAAGTCGGAAGAGATCTATAAGTTTGAGGCATTACTTGATGTGAAAAAGCCAGTAATGCAGCTTGTAGAAAAGAAGCCGAATAAGAAATGGCATAATGATGTTGTAACGATATCTTTTTCAGCAAAGGATTATGATAAAGCGGGATGTTCTGGAATACAAAAGGTCTATTATAGCATTGGCAGCAATCAAAAGGATATGACAGAGCTGACAGTTAATAAAGATGAGAATGACAGCTATGTTATTCAGTCACCAATAGATGAGAATAAGAAGGCTCTTGCAATGGAAGGAAGCTATTACATATATGCAGAGGATAAAGCGGGAAACAGATCTGAGCCATTACAGGTTGAAGTTAATATAGATATCGAGCCAGCAAAAGTAACAGGAGTTAGACTTTCTAAAAAGGTGGGAGAGAGTACAGAAGAGGTACGGAGTCTAAGATTTGGAACCTATCTAAATGAGCCATTGTTAGTAGAGGTTACGGCGAGTGATTTATATCAGTTAAAAAATGGCGATATGACGAAGGCAAGCGGAATCAAATCAGTTATGCTGCTTTGTAATGGAAAGCAGGTTGCAATTAAAAATTGCGATCAGGAGAATTATAAAGATGAGTTTAAAGTTATATTTCAGATTCCTATTGGAACTAAGGGAAGTTTCAGCTTGATGACATGTGACCAGGTAGGAAATCAGTCTACCCCCGTTTCTATTAGTAAAGTTAATTCCTCTTATACTGATTATATTTGCATTGAGAAGGAAACTCCTAAATTGAAGATATCATGTGATACGCCAACGTATACCGATACTGAGAAGAAAGCTTGGTATTCCAAGGATGAGTTTATTACCTTTGATTGTGATGATAGCGATGCTGGATTGAAGCAGATTGAAGTCAAGGTCAATGGACAAGCTGTTATGAAGGATTTGGAGGGAAACGACTATCAAATTAATGATAGAGATCAAAAGATAGAAGAGGCTACATTTAAAATCAATACGCAGCAGATTGGTGAGAGTGAGGATGGCCATTATGAGATACAGTTAACAGCTATTGATAATGCTGGAAATAAGGAAACAAAAACAAGGACCATTTATATTGACCGTACAACGCCTGTAATCCAACAGTTTAGTTTTACTGCAAACGGCATAAAGGACAGGGATGAACGGTTGATTGAGAAGCAGGAATACGGATATTACTTTAATGAGCCAACTAAAGTACAAATTAAGGCATCAGATGGAACCCCTTCTTCTGGTATTCGTGCAATTGAGTACTATACTGTGGATTATAGTTCTAGTAAAGAGGGAGTCACATCCAAGAAGTCAGTAAAAGAAGTAGGAGAAGATGATACGGTATCATTTACAATACAACAGAATTTTAAAGGACAGATTTTTGCAAGAGCAATTGATTATGTTGAGCATACAGCAAGTAAATTTTCTAAGCCATATGGAATTATTATTGACAGCAGTGCAGGAGGAGTAACAAATTCACAGATTGCATTTGAAACGCCGGAAACTGAGTGCAAGGATAATAAGGGCAATAAACTATATAAAGAAAACATAAATGCAAAAGTTGAGGTTGCTAATTATTATTCGGGCATTCGTTCTGTTGAATGGGAAGTGGATAGTAAGCAGGATAGCGCCAATAATCAATCTGGAAAACTGACAGTTTCAGCTAGTGGTCAATTGGAGGGGAATACGTCTGATTTTAGTTTGGAAGAGAGCGATAAGAATCTTGTCACAAGACTTCAGGGAAATTTAGTGATTGCCAATAATAGTAATGATGTTAGGATACATGTTGTGGTCACGGATCGTACGGGAGCTGAGTATGAAAAAGAAATGTATCTTAGCATTGATAAGACAAGGCCTTCCATTGAGCTGACATTTGATAAGCATAATTCTGGTGTTTACTATAATCAGCCACGTGTTGCAACAATTAAAGTGAAAGAACGAAATTTTGATCCTGCACAAGTAAAGCTTGAGTTATTTAATGCAGCAGGAGAGGTGCCAGTATTAAGTGCTTGGAGCAAGCAGGAGAATACTGAGGATCCAAATCAGACAGTAAATATTGCAACAATAACATTTGATAAGGACGGTATTTACTCAATAAAGGTAATGGCTAAGGATAAGGTGGGAAATGAGGCCGAGACAAGTCAGACGGAGACATTTACAATTGATCAGACAAGGCCGGAGCTTGAGGTTATAATGCCAAGCCCTGCATATAAAGAAGCAAGTGTAAATTATTACAATACAAGTACGAAGGTACGGATAAATATCGAAGAGGATAATTTTGATTTTTCAAATGTACAGGTAAGTGGAACAGCAACTAATGAAGGAAAACAAATTCCGTTTCCAAAGTTAGAGATTATTTCATCATCTAGAAAGCAGTATAATTTAGAAATAGAGTTTATGGATCAAGGAAGTTATACATTTTCAATTGCTTATGTAGACCAGGCAGGAAATGCTCTTGAGAAGCAGGAGGCAATTCACCTAGTTATAGATAAGGTATCACCCGAAATAAAGATTACTGGGGTAAAGGATGAGATGTCATATAATGGTGACTTTCTTCCAGAAATTACGTGTACAGATGGTAATTTTACTAATTCAGGAACGAATGTAAAACTGTATGATGCCATGGGAAAAGAAATTGATATTACGCCTGTAAAAGTAAAAGCTACCAATGGAGTCACTTATAGGTTAGATTGTTTTCCTAAAAAGAAGGAATATGACAAGATTTATAAGCTGGTAGTAAGCAGTACAGATAAGGCATCCAATGTGACGGCGAAAGAGATTCATTTTTCTATTAATCGTTTTGGATCAACATATAGTTTTAGTGACTCTTTGCTTAATGTGTCAGGAAAATACGTAAAGGATGAGTTTGATTTAATTGTTACGGAGATTAATGTTAATAAGCTTTCTAAGGAGAATACGGTAGTCCGTCTAATCTGTAATGATATGGTTAAGGATTTGGTAAGAGATCAGGATTATTCAGTTACCGAGAGTGGAGGCAAGGGTACTTGGTATGAGTATCAATATAAGATTTCTAGTCAATTGATAAAAGAGGATGGAAAGTATAGTCTTGCCATTTATTCGAAGGATGAGGCTGGAAATATTAATGAAAATACGGATGAGGGCAAGAAGGCAGAGATATGGTTTGGAATTGACCGTACAGCACCAAGAATCGTGCCAATCAATGTTGCAGCAGGGTCTACATATAATGAGACAAGGAGAGCAGTTAAGATCAGTGTAGAGGATAACTTAGTGCTTGATGGTGCGAAAATATATGTAAATGACCAGGAAGTCTCCTATTCTTTAGATCAGGACCAATATGTAATCCAGGTAGACAGCAGTAATTCAGCTCAGAACATTAAGATCGTTGCCAGAGATCAGGCCGGAAATGAAGCGACGAAGGAAATTAGAAAAATATTTATTACAACTAATTTATTTGTTCGTATCGCAAATGATCGGTCCTTTCTAGTAATTGGTGTTGTAGGAGTGATTATTATTACATTTGGAGCAGGAATTGTATTCCTTATTTATAGAAGAAAAAAGAAACCGGAACATGAATAGAGTGAAGAAAGTGCTAGAAAGGAGAAAATATTCTTTTTTCTGGCACTTTTTTCACTTTATTTTATTTTGTTTTTCCTTAAGAAAATAAACTCATTTTTGATTTGACTTTATTTTCTTAAGATAAAAATGAAGGAAAAATCAAAGAATTTAAACTATTTTAGAGGATTCAGTCGGAACAAAATAACCTGTCATTCCGTTGAATTTATTGGATTATTTAGATTGTGAAAATGAGAAATTTATTGGAAAGCAGAGATTACAAAAAATAGAAAATGTAAAAATAATGGATGGAAGAATGTGGTATTTTCTTTGTTGACAATACATGTATTATTGTATACAATTGTGCAAAAGAAGGAAAACAGGAAAAGGAGTGGCGAAATGGAAAACCGTAGAGTATTTAAAAATTCACATAACAATTTGCTCCAACTAGAAGAGCATATGTACCCATTAGTTGATACCGATAAACCCAATGTATTCCGTAATTTATTCCCTTACGATGAAGTGCCTAAGATTGCATTTAATGATCGAATTGTACCGCATAACATGCCAGATAATATTTGGATTACGGATACTACATTTCGAGATGGACAGCAATCGAGAGCGCCTTATACGACTGAACAAATCGTGACAATGTATGATTATTTACATAAACTTGGTGGGCCAAACGGCATCATCAGACAAAGTGAGTTTTTCTTATATAGCAAAAAAGATAGAAATGCAGTGTATAAATGTATGGAAAGAGGATATGAATTTCCAGAGGTTACTGCATGGATCCGCGCAAGTAAGAAGGACTTCGAATTAGTAAAAGAAATAGGACTAAAAGAAACTGGTATCTTGGTAAGTTGCTCCGACTATCATATTTTCTATAAAATGAAGATGACTCGTAGAGAGGCAATGAACCATTATCTTAGTGTAGTTCGTGAATGTCTGGAGACAGGGGTTGCACCTAGATGCCATTTGGAGGATATTACAAGATCTGATATCTATGGATTTGTTATTCCTTTCTGTTTAGAACTTATGAAACTTGGTGAGGAATATGGTATCCCAGTCAAGATTAGAGCTTGTGATACCATGGGATATGGTGTAAACTTTGCCGGTGCTGTAATTCCAAGAAGTGTACAAGGTATTATTTACGGATTAAAGGAACATGCCGGAGTGCCAAGTGAACAGATTGAATGGCATGGACATAATGATTTTTATAAAGCAGTTACTAATTCTACGACTGCTTGGCTCTATGGTGCATGTGGCGTAAACTGTTCCTTATTTGGAATTGGAGAGCGTACAGGAAATACTCCTCTAGAAGCCATGGTATTTGAGTATGCGCAGTTAAAAGGAACATTAGATGGAATGGATACAAGGGTGATTACCGAACTTGCTCAATATTATGAGAAGGAAATTGGTTACCGTGTTCCATCAAGAACACCATTTGTTGGACGTAATTTTAACGTCACAAGAGCAGGAATTCATGCAGATGGACTGTTAAAGAACGAAGAGATTTATAATATATTTGATACGGATAAGTTCTTAAACCGTCCGGTTTTAGTAGCAGTATCAAACACTTCGGGATTAGCAGGAATTGCTCATTGGATCAATACATATTTTAAATTAAAAGACGAGAAAAAAGTAAGTAAGGCAGACCCATTAGTATCCAAAGTGAAGGTTTGGGTAGATGAACAATACGAGGATGGACGTGTTACGGTAATTACAGATGATGAATTATTAAAAGTAATCGACTCTACATGTGAGGAGTTAGGAATTACTTTAATATAAGTAGTGAATTAGTTGTGTTACACTTATGTGTGGTAGAACATCCAGTACATAGTGAAAATATATAAGACGAAAATAATGGAGGTAACAAGATGTATCAACAACAAATTGAAGCTGCCAAAGAACACTTTGGTGCATTACTAGAAAAACAACTTAAGAGAGTAGATGAAATGAAGGCACAAGGTGGGTTTGTAGATTACAAAGCTCTTGAAAAGATTGTGATCGGTGTTTGTGGTGGTGATGGGATTGGACCAGCAATTACTTCTCAGGCTCAAAGAGTATTAGAATATCTTTTAGCAGATGAAGTAAAGAATGGAAAGGTAGCGTTTAAGAAAATTGATGGCCTTACAATTGAACGTCGTGCTGCTGAAATGAAAGCAATTCCTGATGATGTGTTAGCAGAATTAAAAGCTTGTGATGT
>JAUNRX010000004.1 GCA_030539495.1 bacterium
GAGCACACGGCTGTTAACCGTGTTGTCGTTGGTTCGAGTCCAACTTGGGGAGTTATGGCTCTATGGTCAAGCGGTTAAGACACCGCCCTTTCACGGCGGTAACAGGGGTTCAAATCCCCTTAGAGTCATTAACAATTAATTCTTATTGACATATTTGATTAGTTGTTGTAATATATATATTGTATGGCGACATAGCCAAGTGGTAAGGCAGAGGTCTGCAACACCTTCATCACCAGTTCAAATCTGGTTGTCGCCTTTTTAAATCGAAAGATGTTTCGAATTTTTATTACAAGAATTCGAAACATCTTTTTGCGTTATACAGATTTATAAAATAGTCTGCATAACCATAAGCGAGCATATAGGGAATGCTTATGGTTTAGTATTATATATAGGGAGAATATAAGAATGGAATTAAAGACATGTAGAAACTGTAAACGTCTATATAATCATTTTATAGGACAAAATCTTTGCCCAGCTTGTGTGGCAGAATTAGATGCAATCTTTAGAAAAGTAAAAGAATATATTTATGATCATCCAGAAGCAACGATGCAACAAGTTGCAGATGAATTTGAAATTGCAATCAGAGTGATTCAGGGCTGGGTCAGAGAAGAGCGTTTAGAATTTTCAAATAGTTCAGCAGTAGGACTTCCATGTGAGATTTGTGGAACATTGATTAAAAGTGGACGATACTGTGTAGGCTGTAAAAAAAATATGGTAGAGCAGCTATCTAGCGCATATAAAACAAAACAGCCACAAGAAACAGATAGTTCAAGACAAAATTCAAATAAAATGAGATTTTTATAATAGAAAAAAAGCAGAGTTCCTTTTAAGAACTCTGCTTTTTTTAGTATAATTAAATAGCACGTAGCAATCTAAGATCCTTTAATGAGTATTGTCATACTTGTTGTTGTACATAATAAACAGAGATTAAATAAAATTTTATAAGATAAATAATTAAGTATTGCATCCAAATAAATTAAGTGTTATATTAGTTATAGAACAAACAAAAAAGGAGGTTACAGTATGAACATCAGTAAATTTACTCAAAAATCCTTAGAAGCGGTAAATCAGTGCGAAAAGATCGCATATGATAATGGAAATCAGGAGATTGATCAAGAGCATTTATTATATAGTTTACTATCTATTGAAGACAGCTTGATTCAGAAGTTAATTGCTAAGATGGATATTGAACCATCCACCTTACTTTTTAAGGTTCAAGAGTTATTAAATAAAAAACCAAAAGTAACTGGTGGACAGGTTTACATCAGTAACGATTTAAATAAAGTATTAATATATGCTGAAGATGAAGCAAAGAGAATGGGCGATGCTTATGTCAGTGTGGAACATTTATTCTTAAGCTTATTAAAACAGCCAAATAGAGAAATCAAACAACTTTTTAAAGAGTTTCAAATAACAAGGGAAAAGTTCTTACAAGTATTATCAACGGTTCGTGGTAATCAAAAGATTACAAGTGATAATCCAGAAGATACGTATGATACTTTAAATAAATATGGATATGATTTAGTAGAGCGTGCAAAGAATCAGAAACTAGATCCTGTAATCGGTAGAGATTCTGAAATTCGTAATGTAATTCGTATCCTATCTCGTAAGACAAAGAATAATCCAGTATTAATTGGTGAGCCCGGTGTTGGTAAAACAGCAGTAGTAGAAGGACTTGCACAACGTATTGTTAGAGGAGATGTTCCAGAAGGATTAAAAGACAAACGAGTATTTGCTCTTGATATGGGTTCTTTAGTAGCTGGTGCAAAATATCGTGGTGAATTTGAGGAACGTTTAAAAGCAGTACTGGAAGAAGTAAAGAAAAGTGAAGGACAGATTATTTTATTTATCGATGAACTTCATACTATCGTAGGAGCTGGTAAGACAGACGGTGCAATGGATGCCGGCAATATGTTAAAACCAATGCTTGCACGTGGTGAGCTTCACTGTATCGGTGCAACTACATTAAATGAATATCGTATGTATATTGAGAAAGATGCAGCACTAGAGCGTCGTTTCCAACCAGTACATGTGGAAGAGCCAACAGTAGAAGATACGATTTCTATTTTAAGAGGATTAAAGGACCGTTATGAAGTATTCCATGGTGTTAAGATTACAGATGGCGCATTAGTATCTGCAGCTACTTTATCGAATCGTTATATTACAGACCGTTTTCTTCCTGATAAAGCAATTGACTTAGTAGATGAAGCATGTGCACTTATTAAGACAGAATTAGATTCCATGCCAATGGAACTTGATGATATCAGAAGACATATCATGTTACTTGAAATTGAAGAAGCAGCACTTAAGAAAGAAACAGATCGTCTTAGCAAAGAAAGATTAGAAAATCTTCAGAAGGAGCTTGCAGAGCTTCGTGATGAATTTAATGCTGGTAAGGCACAATGGGATCAGGAAAAGGCTGCAGTGGAAAAGGTTCAGAAGTTAAAAGAAGAATTAGAAGCATGTCATAATGAAATTCAAGTGGCACAAAGAGATTACGATTTAAATCGAGCTGCAGAACTTCAATATGGTAAGTTACCAGAACTTCAGAAACAGTTGGAAGCAGAAGAAGAAAAGGTAAAGAAACAGGAGCATACCTTAGTTCATGAGAATGTAAGTGAAGAAGAAATCGCAAAAATCATTTCCAGATGGACCGGTATCCCAGTAGCAAAATTAACAGAGAGTGAACGTAATAAGACATTACATCTTGCAGATATCCTTCATAAACGTGTGATCGGACAAGAAGAGGGTGTTGAAAAAGTAAGTGATGCCATCCTTCGTTCCAAAGCAGGTATTAAAGACCCATCCAAACCAATCGGTTCTTTCTTATTCCTAGGACCTACTGGTGTTGGTAAGACTGAACTTGCAAAATCACTTGCAGCTAACTTATTTGATGATGAGACGAATATTGTTCGTATCGATATGAGTGAGTATATGGAGAAACATTCTGTGGCAAGATTAATCGGAGCGCCTCCAGGATATGTTGGATATGAAGAAGGCGGTCAATTAACAGAAGCAGTTCGTAGAAAACCATATTCGGTTGTTTTATTTGATGAAGTTGAGAAAGCACACCCAGATGTATTTAATGTGTTGCTTCAAGTATTAGATGATGGTCGTATTACAGATTCTCAAGGCAGAACTGTAGACTTTAAGAATACAATTATTATCTTAACAAGTAACCTAGGATCTAATTATTTACTTGAAGGTATTGATGAAAATGGTAACATTAAAGAAGAAGCCGAAGAACAGGTAATGAATGAGTTAAGAATGAACTTCAGACCAGAGTTTTTGAACCGTCTTGATGAAATTATCTTATTTAAGCCATTAACAAAAGAAAATATTACCGCTATTATTGATCTTCTAATTGCCGGATTAAATAAGAGACTTGTTGATCGTGAACTTACAATCGAGTTAACCGAACAAGCAAAACATTATATTATTGAAAATGCTTATGATCCTGTCTATGGTGCAAGACCATTAAAGAGATTTTTAACTAAGAATGTAGAAACAATTACTGCCAAATTAATTTTAAGTAATGAGGTAAGTATTGGTGATACAATACTGATTGATTATGTTGACGGAAGACTACAAGCAAGAGTCAAAAGATAGTAGAGAAGCTAGGGGCTGATTTGGAACAGTCCCTAGCTTCTTGACAAATCTAGACAAATTGTGTATACTGGAATGTAAGTGGCTATTTTAAGAATTATTTGATATGAAAAATTTTGTTTATACAAATAATATATATATGATGAGAGATTGACTCTTGGTCCCTATGACTGAGAGTTTTTTTGTGACTATCTATAGAATACTTATTCTTTTAAATTATTGTGGTAATACTAGTAAAGATGGAGTAAACGATAGAATTACAGTAGATACATTGTATCTAGATGATGGCTGCTAATGTGTAAGTTAGCACAAAAAATACTAGTGTTAACTTGATAGTAGAAAGGATAGTTATATGGAAACAGTTAGATTTGAAGAATTACAATTAGACGCGTCTATTTTACGTGCGATCGTGGATATGGGGTTTGAACAGGCGAGTCCAATACAAGCAAAAGCAATACCAGCAGTACTTGCAGGAGGAGACATTATTGGTCAAGCTCAAACAGGTACAGGTAAAACAGCAGCATTTGGTATTCCTTTATTACAAAAGGTAGACCCTAAAAATAAACATTTACAAGCAGTTGTATTATGCCCAACTCGTGAGTTAGCAATTCAGGTTTCAGAAGAGCTTAGAAACTTATCTAAATACCTTCACGGACTTAAAGTGTTACCAGTATACGGTGGACAAGATATTACTAAACAAATTCGTTCTTTAAAAGCAGGAGCTCAAGTAGTTGTTGGTACTCCTGGTCGTGTAATGGATCATATGAGAAGAAAAACTGTAAAGTTTGATGATATCAAAATGATCGTATTAGATGAAGCTGATGAAATGTTAAACATGGGATTCAGAGAAGATATTGAAACAATTCTTAGTGATATTCCAGAAGAAAGACAAACAATTCTTTTCTCCGCAACAATGCCAAAACCAATTCTTGAGATTGCATCTAAATTCCAAAAGGATACAGAAATCATTAAGGTAGTGAAAAAAGAACTTACAGTTCCTAAGATCGAACAATACTACTATGAAGTACGTCCAAAAAATAAAATGGAAGTATTATCTCGTTTATTAGACTTATACGCTCCAAAACTTTCCGTTGTATTCTGTAATACAAAACGCCAAGTTGAAGAAACTGTAGAAGGATTAAAAGGCAGAGGCTACTTTGCAGAAGCACTTCACGGTGATATGAAACAGCTTCATAGAGATCGTGTTATGAATGGCTTCCGTAATGGTAAAGTAGATATCTTAGTTGCTACAGATATCGCAGCTAGAGGTATCGATGTTGATGATGTAGAAGCAGTATTCAACTATGATGTTCCTCAAGATGATGAATTCTACGTTCACCGTATCGGCCGTACAGGACGTGCAGGTAGAACAGGTCGTGCATTCACTTTCGTTGTAGGTAAAGAAGTTTACAAATTAAAAGATATCCAAAGATATTGCAAAACTAAGATCGTTGCTCAACCAATTCCATCTTTACATGATGTTGCAAACATCAAAGCGGAAAAAGTTCTTGATCAAGTAAACGGAATTATCGAAAGCGTTGACTTAACTAAGATGATCGAATTAATCGAAAAGAAAGTTAACGAAGAAGATTACACTTCTCTTGAAGTTGCTGCAGCATTCTTAAAAATGACTATGGGCGACAACAACGAAGAAATCGAAGAATACAAAAAGACTACTAGAGAATACAACAAATCTAGAGAATACAACAACCGTAACAACAACAATGGCCCAAGCAAAGGCATGGTTCGTTTATTTATCAACATTGGTAAAAAACAAAACATCCGTCCAGGCGACATCCTTGGTGCTATCGCTGGTGAAACTGGTATGGCTGGTAAATTAATCGGAACAATCGATTTATATGATAAATATACTTTCGTTGAAATTCCTAAAGAATATGCAGATGAAGTTATCGACGTAATGAAAGATGCAAAAATCAAAGGTAAAACAATCAACGTAGAAGTTGCAAATAAAAGATAGTAAAAGAAGAGACGGATGAAAATCCGTCTTTTTTAATACATAGAAAACTTCTCTTCAAGAAGCCTCCTATGTATTAAAAAACGCTCCGCTAAGGATGCGCACTCAGGGGAAAGGAAGATGTCGCAAAAAACAGCGATATTCCCCTTCGGCGCGGGCAAAGTGTGTGTTCCTTGTAAAGGACTTAAGACGCGAGAGTGTGTGGAACACACACTTTGTTCTGTGAATAACAAGCCAAAGTGAGACTAATAGCTTTGAGAGCATAGTTCATCTTGCTTCGAACATAGTATTTAGATATGAAATAGCAGGAAAATAGCTGAATAATAGCAAGACAAATTGACAAAAATATATATCTATGATAAATTGATAATAGTTACTATTTTCAGGAGGTGAAATATATGAGTACTCCATTAAAGTTCAGTAGACAGAGAGAGTCTATCAAAGAGTATTTAAAGAGCACAAAAGAACATCCTACTGCAGATATGGTTTATCAACATGTTCGTCAGATTTACCCAAAAGTAAGCTTAGGAACTGTATACAGAAATTTGAACCTATTAGTCGAATTAGGTGAAATTAATAAAGTTGATTGTGGAGATGGCTATGACCATTTTGATGGGAATATTGGTCCTCACTATCACGTTGTTTGTAATAAATGTGGCACAGTTTATGACTTAGAAATGGAATCTATTGATCATATCAATGTGATTGCTGAGGCCCATTTTAAAGGTAAGATCACAGGTCATATGGTTATGTTCCGTGGAATATGTGAAAAGTGTCTAGAAGAGGATAATTAAGATAGTTGTTTATAAATATGGCATAAAGATACGTTAGAATTCAAGTTCTATACGTATCTTTTTTATTTATGCTATAAGTTTGATGAGTATCTTGCTTCTCATTGCCAAGAAGATTACGTTTAAGCCCCCTCTCCTGTACAACCTGAAGTACTAACATTAATAATGTTAAAAAAAAGTTGAAAAACATTATTGACAATTAATTCTCTATAAGGTATCATATCAATAACAGTAATGATTACTGTTTTGAAAAAAGAACTTTAGATTTATAACATAAATAAAAAATGAAATAAAAAAAAGGAGATTAATATTATGAAAAAATATGTATGTACAGTATGCGGTTACGTTTACGAAGGCGAATTCGCTCCAGAAAAATGTCCAACTTGTGGTGTTGGCGCTGAAAAATTTGCTATCCAAGCAGGTGAAAGAACTTGGGCTTGTGAACACGTTGTAGGTGTTGCTCAAGGTGCTAGCGAAGATATCATGGAAGACTTAAGAGCAAACTTCATGGGCGAATGTCAAGAAGTAGGTATGTACCTTGCAATGGCAAGAGT
This sequence comes from bacterium, assembly GCA_030539495.1. Classification (GTDB taxonomy): domain Bacteria; phylum Bacillota; class Clostridia; order Lachnospirales; family Lachnospiraceae; genus KM106-2. The sequence goes on from JAUNRX010000004.1 coordinate 6,927, forward strand.
AGCTCATAGAGAAGGTTTCCCTGAAATCGGTTTATACTGGGAAAAAGCTGCTTACGAAGAAGCAGAACATGCAAGCAAATTTGCTGAATTATTAGGTGAAGTAGTAACTTCTTCAACTAAAACAAATCTTGAAATGCGTGTTGAAGCTGAAAACGGCGCAACTGCTGGTAAATTTGATTTAGCTAGACGTGCAAAAGAAGCTAACTTAGACGCTATCCATGATACAGTTCATGAAATGGCTAAAGATGAAGCTCGTCACGGAAGAGCATTCGAAGGTTTATTAAACAGATACTTCGGTAAATAATTCATACAATTAAAAGATAAAATTCCAAGAAATACAACAACACTATAAAACAAACTATTCTCATAAAAGCACTGGGTGCAGACTTGATCTGGTGCTTTTATATACATAGAGAATCTTATATAAAATGTTATATAAGAAAATAAATAAAACATTAAGAAATGTTATTGACAATTAATTCTCTATAAGGTATCATATCAATAACAGTAATGATTACTGTTTTGAAAGAAATTAAAATTATAATATAAATTTAAAATATAAGGGAGATTATAACTATGAAAAAATATGTATGTACAGTATGCGGTTATGTTTATGAAGGCGAATTCGCTCCAGAAAAATGTCCAACTTGTGGCGTTGGCGCTGAAAAATTTGCTATCCAAGCAGGTGAAAGAACTTGGGCTTGTGAACACGTTGTAGGTGTTGCTCAAGGTGCTAGCGAAGATATCATGGAAGACTTAAGAGCAAACTTCATGGGCGAATGTCAAGAAGTAGGTATGTACCTTGCAATGGCAAGAGTAGCTCATAGAGAAGGTTTCCCTGAAATCGGTTTATACTGGGAAAAAGCTGCTTACGAAGAAGCAGAACATGCAAGCAAATTTGCTGAATTATTAGGTGAAGTAGTAACTTCTTCAACTAAAACAAATCTTGAAATGCGTGTTGAAGCTGAAAACGGCGCAACTGCTGGTAAATTTGATTTAGCTAGACGTGCAAAAGAAGCTAACTTAGACGCTATCCATGATACAGTTCATGAAATGGCTAAAGATGAAGCTCGTCACGGAAGAGCATTCGAAGGTTTATTAAACAGATACTTCGGTAAATAATTCGAACAATTAAGATACAAAAACTCCAAACAAACAATAAAAACCCTATAAAACAAACTATTCAATAACGGAAGCGTTCACCGTTCTCAAGATTAAGACGCGACCGTTAGCTATTCTCAATAAAAAGGCACCAGATCATAATGATCCGGTGCCTTTTTTGGCAATAAAGTTCGTAGACGGCTAAGTATATACGAAACATGTGATAAATAATTTACGGATATTGACTAGTTCACATGTCGTTTTACATAAGTAGTATGTAAAATCTGGTGTGCCTTTTTGCTACCTGGAGATCCTAAGTATTCTGCATAGACTGTTTTAATATATGGATTTTCATGCGAACGTCGAATTGGATTATGTGCATCTTGTTCATATAAGACTTTTGCTCTTAATGCACGAATATCCTCGAAGTTGCGTATGCTTGCGGATACATGAGGTTGGCCGCCACCATTGATACATCCACCAGGACAGCCCATAATTTCAATAAAATGATAGTTCTTTTCCCCACGTTGAACCCTTAGCAGCAGTTCTTTTGCATTCTTAAGTCCAGAGGCAACAGCAATATTAAGCGTAGTACCATTTAATAGTAAGCTGGCTTCTTTAATACCTTCCATTCCGCGTACAGTTGTAAAATCAATTGGTGCATCATTATTTTCACCGGTAAGTTTCCATATGGCAGTACGAAGTGCAGCCTCCATAACACCACCTGTTGCACCAAAGATGACAGCAGCACCAGAAGACATACCTAATGGGTCATCGAAAGTTTCATCAGGAAGGGATCTAAAGTTAATTCCCTGTTGATCAATCATTTGTGCAAGTTCTCTTGTAGTAATTGCTATATCGACATCAGGAACACCTGCGGCGTTCTGATTATCTCTACCAATTTCATATTTCTTAGCAGTACAAGGCATGATGCTGACCATTACAATCTTAGCAGGATCAATATTCATTTTCTCAGCATAGTAGGTCTTTGTGATTGCTCCAAACATCTGCTGTGGTGACTTACAGCTCGAAAGATTTTCTGTCATCTCAGGGAAGTAGTGTTCACAGTAATTAATCCATCCTGGAGAGCAGGAAGTGATAAGTGGAAGCGTTCCATTATTTTGGATACGATCGATTAACTCATGCGCTTCTTCCATTATTGTCAGATCAGCTGAGAAGTTAGTATCAAATACCTTGTCAAATCCTAGCAGGCGTAGAGCAGCAACCATCTTGCCCTGTACATTTGTTCCAATTGGATAGTCAAAGCATTCTCCAAGTGCAGCACGAACAGCAGGTGCCGTTTGTACAAAAACAATCTTATCAGGATCAGCAATGGCATCAAAGACTTGTTTGGTATAGTTCTTTTCTGCTAATGCACCAGTTGGACAGACAGCAATACATTGCCCACAGGAGACACAGCTTGTTTCGCCTAATCCCATTTCAAAAGCACAGCCAATTTGTGTCTTAAAGCCTCTTTCATTGGCACCAATGACGCCTACGCTTTGTACCTTTTCACAAACAGCCACACATCTTCTGCATAAGATACACTTGGAATTATCACGATACATATGGGCGGCAGAGTGATCAATTTCAGAATGGATCTGCTCCCCTTTATAATAGTCTTCATTATCCACTTTTAAATCCTTGCATAGTTTTTGCAGTTCGCAGTCTCTGCTTCGTATACAGGATAGACAGGATTTATTATGATTGGATAATAATAATTGCAGCGTTTTCTTTCGGGAGTCTAAGACTTTCTCTGTATTCGTATAGACTTCCATATTTTCAGCGACAGGATAAACACAAGAAGCCACCAGACTTCTCGCTCCTTTGACTTCTACCACACAAATTCTACAGGCACCAATTTCATTAATGTCCTTAAGATAACAGAGTGTGGGTATATTGATATGGGCCAAATGTGCTGCTTCTAAAATAGTGGAACCCTTAGGAGCTTCTACGGTCTGCCCATTTATTTTTAAAGTTACAGTCTCCATAATAACCTCCTTATTTCTTTATGATGGCCCCAAATTTACATTTCTCCATACAAGCACCACATTTTAAACATTTCTCAGGATCAATTACATGAGGATGTTTCACTGTGCCGGTAATTGCACCAGCAGGGCATACCCTAGCGCACATTGTACAGCCTTTACATTTTTCAGGCTGGATTTCATAATGTAGCAATGCCTTGCAGACACCGGCAGGACATTTCTTATCAACCACATGTGCAAGATACTCATCTTTGAAATAACGAAGGGTAGATAAAACAGGATTTGGAGCAGTCTGTCCTAATCCACAGAGAGAGTTTTCTTTAATGTAATAACAAAGTTCCTCTAACTTATCTAAGTCTTCTAAAGTACCATTTCCTTTTGTGATCTTATCTAGCAGTTCAAGCAGACGTTTGGTTCCGATACGGCAAGGGGTGCATTTTCCACAAGATTCATCTACAGTAAATTGTAAAAAGAATTTTGCGATATCTACCATGCAGTTATCTTCATCCATTACGATCAGGCCGCCAGAACCCATCATGGAGCCAATACTGATCAGATTATCATAGTCAATAGGAATATCAAAATGTTCTGCAGGAATGCATCCACCTGAAGGACCACCGGTCTGTGCTGCTTTAAATTTCTTACCATGAGGGATGCCGCCACCAATCTCTTCAATGACTTCTCGAAGCGTGGTTCCCATTGGAATTTCTACAAGGCCTGTATTATTAATCTTTCCACCAAGAGCAAATACTTTGGTTCCTTTGGATTTTTCGGTTCCCATGGAGGCAAACCATTTTGGGCCATTTAAAATAATTTGAGGAATATTGGCATAGGTCTCTACATTATTTAAAATGGTTGGTTCCTTAAATAAGCCTTTTTGTGCTGGAAATGGAGGTCTAGGTCTAGGCTCTCCACGTTTTCCTTCAATGGAAGTCATAAGAGCAGTCTCTTCTCCACATACAAAAGCACCGGCACCAAGCCGCAGTCCGATATCAAAATCAAAGCCAGAAGAGAAGATATCTTTTCCAAGTAATCCATATTCTCTTGCCTGATCGATGGCAATCTTAAGTCTCTTTACAGCGATAGGATATTCGGCACGAACATAGATATATCCTTGATTAGCACCGATGGCATATCCTGCAATGGCCATTGCCTCTAATACAACATGGGGATCACCTTCCAGGACGGAACGATCCATAAATGCTCCGGGATCTCCTTCATCAGCATTACAGCAGACATATTTTTGATCGGAATCATTTCCTTTTGCCAATTTCCACTTGATTCCTGTTGGAAATCCACCACCACCACGGCCACGAAGTCCGCTATCAATTAGAGTCTGTATTACTTCATCAGGCGTCATGGAAGTAACGACTTTTCCTAAAGCCTCATATCCGCCTGTTCCTATGTATTCTTCTATATTTTCAGGGTTAATGACACCACAGTTACGTAGTGCGATACGATGTTGATTTTTGTAGAACTTGGTATCAGATAGAGATTTTACATCCCCACTATCTGTAACCGTTTCGTTATATAAAAGACGTTTTACGACACGGCCTTTTAATAAATGCTCTTCCACGATTTCAGGAATATCCTCTACTTTGACCATGGAGTAAAAAGACGCTTCCGGATAAACAATCATAATAGGACCTAATGCACATAATCCATGACATCCAGTCTGAACGACGCATATCTCTTTGCTTAGTCCCTGTTTTTCAATCTCTGCTTGTAATGCTTTTATGATTTCACCGCTTCCAGAGGAAGTGCATCCGGTTCCACCACAAACTAAGACATGTGAACGATACATGGAAACTCCCCCTTTAAGATCCGAGTACCTCGGAAATGGTGTATTCTTTTACAATCTGTCCACGAATTAGGTGCTGATCGACTACGACCAGTGCTTTTTCTGGAGTCATCTTTACGTAAGTAACTTTTTCTTTGCCTGGTTCCATAACTTCGACAATCGGTTCATATTGGCATAGACCAATACATCCAGTCTGTGTCACAGTTACATTATCAAGTCCTTTTTCCAAAACGGCATCGGAAAGAGTAGTGAGTACAGGCCTAGCGCCGCTCGCAATGCCACAGGTAGCCATACCAACGACAACCCGCGTTCCTGTATCATCTTCTGATCTAAGACCAACTTGCCCCTGCATCTTCTCACGAATGGCCCTTAGTTCTTCTAGTGACTTCATAGAAAATACCTCCTATAATAATGTGTTATAGAATTGCTCCACCATCTACAGCTATTTTATTTTCAGATAAATATTCTTTAATATATGTAGAAACTTCCTTAGTATTTAATGGGATATCTTTAAGAATTGTTCGAAATGTCCTTGTATCTAACTCGAAGGAGCGATCATTATAAGTATAGATATAGTCAAAATCAACCGTTAGATTACAAGTAATAAGAGAGTGAATTGTAGAGGTAATATCTCCTAATGGCATTCTATCAATATGTGATAGAACAAAGGAGGCGTCTACTGTAGTCCCTTCCCCTACGGTAGAGCTGATATGAAAAGTTCCCCCAGTCGACTCGGACTGAAATTTAAAGAAAGGAACACCAAGACCAACTTTTCGTGTGGTTCGAGTTGTAAAGAAAGGATCGACCACAGCTTCTAGTTGTTCATTTGTCATACCATTACCATTATCTTTGATCTGTATCGTCAATAAATCCATTGGTGTGCTAATTGTTATATGTATTATAACGAGTGATGCACTGGCAGCAATGGAGTTGTTTGTTATGTCTAATACATTGAGAGATAACTCTGTCATCATAGCTTAAGCGTATTTTGCAAGTATTTCGTCAATGTCGTCTACTGTAAGTCGGCCATATACATCGTCATTTACAGTAAGAACAGGTGCGAGACCACAAGCACCAATGCAACGGCATGCATCAAGAGAAAACTTACCATCTGGTGTACATTCTCCACCTTGAATGCCAAGCTTTTCAGTGAGTTGATTGTAGATATCACCGGAGCCTTTAACATAACAAGCAGTACCTAAGCACACAGATATCTGATATTTTCCTTTTGGATTAAGGGAAAATTGAGAATAAAAAGTGACAACGCCATAGATTTTCTCTAATGGAATATCCATTTCATTAGAAATAATGGTTTGTACTTCGATAGGAAGATATCCGTAGATGTCTTGGGCTTGTTGAAGTACTGGCATAAGTGCACCTTTATCATCTTTATAAGCTTCGATGATCTGCATTAATTCGGCTTCTTGTTCTTTTGTTCCGTTAAATGGAACCGTGGATGTTTTAGAACCCATTCGTTTACCTCCTTGATTTAATAATCTATAAACACATGAAAGAAATTTCCTTCATAGTATTTCGTGTTTGTCCTTGATTTAACATACAATATTATAGCATAGCACCTTGTAAAAATCCACAAGTATATGCACATTTAACAATAAATGGAAATGGCAAAATATATAAAATTTTCTGTTATGAGATTGAGAATTTGTTAATTATTTAACTAGATATTAACAGTAGTTACATTTAATTGGAATGTATTGAAAAAAATAGGGTGTAATGTTATACTTTTTGCATAATGTAAAGGTTTTACAAATACATATTAATACAATAAAGTGTATAAAAATGCAACCCATTATTTTAGAAAAAATGAGGAGGAGCTGTAGTGACTGTTTATCAAGTATGTAAAGCATTAGATGCGAAAGTTGTCTGTGGTGAAACACGTATGGATAAAGATGTTCACAATGCATGTGGTTCTGATATGTTGAGTGATGTGCTTGCGTTTGTAAAAGACCAGTCTGTATTGTTAACTGGCCTTTGTAACCCCCAGGTAATCCGTACTGCTGAAATGATGGACATTATATGTATCGTATTTGTACGTGGAAAAGAACCTGACCATGCAATGGTACAATTAGCAAATACACTTGGGATTACATTGTTAACTACTAGTCATAGAATGTTCAGCGCATGCGGACTCTTATATGAGAAGGGTCTAAGAGGAGGTGCATCTTATTGAGTGCCTCTATGCAGCTACATTATGTAGTTTCTTCTGAGGACTTTACACGGGCAGGCGAGGCATCCAGTGATGTGAAGAGCAAGCTGAAGAAGCTTGGATTTTCACCGGATGTTGTGCGAAGGGTGGCCATCGTGATGTATGAAGGTGAGATCAATATGGTAATTCATGCGAATGGCGGCGAGATAGAGGTTGTAATATCTGAGGAAGAAGTAATTATGAAGTTAGAGGACCACGGTCCAGGAATCGCAGATGTAGAACAGGCCATGCAAGAAGGATTTTCTACAGCACCTGACAATATACGGACATTAGGATTTGGAGCCGGTATGGGGCTTCCTAATATGAAGAAGTATGCGGACGTTATGGAGATACAGACTAAGATTAATGTGGGAACAACAGTACTTATGAAAGTAGCTGTGAGCTAGATTATTTTGGTTTGAAAGGAGAACATATGGATAAGTTCTATAATTCAGTTCGCCTAGATGCTGATAAGTGTATGGGATGTATTAACTGTATTAAACGGTGCCCAACACAGGCAATCCGCGTACGTAATGGGAAGGCGGTAATTACAAGGGAATTCTGTATTGATTGTGGAGAATGCATTCGTATATGTCCGCATCATGCAAAGCTTGCTACTTATGATAGTATGGATATTCTGAACAAATACAAGTACACAATTGCATTGCCGGCACCAAGCCTGTATGCACAATTTAATAATTTAGATGATATTAATATTATTCTTACTGCACTTTTGAAGCTGGGATTTGATGAAGTTTATGAGGTGAGTGGTGCAGCAGAGATTGTATCAGAGCTATCTCGAAAATATGTAGCAGAGCATAAGGACCTATGGCCAATTATCAGTACAGCATGTCCATCGGTGGTACGTCTGATCAGGGTACGTTTTCCAAACCTGATTGAGCATTTACTTCCAATCAGTGCACCAGTGGATCTTGCAGCATCCATTGTAAAGAAGAATGTAATGGAAAAGACGAAGCTGCCTCGAAGTGATATTGGCATTATCTTTATTTCACCATGTCCTGCAAAAGTGACTGCCAAGTATTCGCCTCTTGGAATTGATAAGAGTGATATTGATGCCGTACTTGCAATTAAAGAGGTATATCCGAAGTTACTTCCTCTTATGAAAGAGGTAAGAAATGATGTAGAGGAGCTATCAATTGCAGGGAAGATCGGTATCTCCTGGGGAAGTACAGGTGGTGAGGCAGCAGGTCTTTTAACGGATAACTATCTTGCAGCGGATGGGATTGAGAATGTAATCCGTGTATTAGAAGATATAGAGGATCAGAAGTTTACCAATTTAGAGTTTATTGAATTGAATGCCTGTAATGGAGGCTGTGTAGGGGGCGTGCTAACTGTTGAGAATCCATTTGTAGCGAAGGTTAAGCTTAAGAGGTTAAGAAAGTATATGCCAGTTGCATGTGTGCGACTGAATTCAAGACCTCCGGAAAATGCATATTGGAATACAAGCGTTCAATATGAGCCTGTCTTTAAGTTGGGAGAGAACTTGAAGGAAAGCATTATGTTGGGAGCAGAAGTGGAAGAAATCTTAAGCAGGCTTCCTGGACTTGATTGTGGGTCTTGTGGGGCACCAACGTGTCGTGCATTAGCAGAAGATGTGGTTCGGGGTGTAGCCAAGGAAAAGGATTGTATCCATATCTTACGAGAGTATATTCATAAGATATCCAATGAAATAAATAGGCTTGACCAAGAATAGGGGGAGATAGGTTGACTGTTAAGGAGTTAATTGAGAGTGGTAAGTTTCATAGTATTAATGAACAAGGCGATTGTACCAAAGAAATTACCGTACCTTTTTGTTGTGATTTATTAAGCATCGCTATGAGTAAGGCGCCTGCCGGAGCAGCCTGGGTTACTGTTATGGGAAATGTGAATACGATTGCAGTTGCATCACTTACAGAGGTTTCCGTATTGATCCTTGCACAAGGGATGAAGTTAGATGAGTTTGCTTTAAAGAAAGCAAGGAGTCAGAATGTGATAGTATTAGCTACGGCTATGCCGATTTTCGAGACTGCTTACTGGATTTATAATCAAATGCATGAATAGATTATCATACGACTTACATATCCATTCCTGTTTGTCTCCTTGTGCAGATGAGGATATGACACCGGCAAATATAGTAGGAATGGCATCTATTAAGGAATTAGATGTAATTGCAGTGACAGATCATAATAGTTGTAGAAATTGCAGAGCAGTAATCGAGTGGGCAAAACAGTATGATATTATGGCATTACCTGGAATGGAACTGACGACAGAGGAAGAGGTGCATGTATTGTGTTTATTTGAGACTTTGGAGAGTGCATTGCAGTTTGACCGGTATGTTTATGAAAGGCTAGGCCATATTAGGAACAGTGCCGTTATCTTTGGAGAACAGTATCTGTATAATGAAAAGGATGAAAGGATTGGAGAAGAAGAGCGCTTGCTCATTCAGAGTACATCCATCCATTTTGATGAAGTCTATGATCTTATGCGGCAGTTTGACGGAGTAATGGTTCCTGCGCATATTGATAAGAGTGCAAATAGCTTATTATATAATCTTGGATTTATTCCAGAGGGAAGTAAGTTTCAGTGTGTGGAAATTGCAAATCTACAGAGAAAAAAACAGTTATGTGAAGAACAGGAGTACTTACAGGGGATAAGAGTTATTTCAGACTCAGATGCACATTATCTAACAGATATCAATGAACCGAAGAACTGGATAGAAGTTGAGAAGCCAACCATTTTATCCGTAATTAACTGGTTAAGAAATACTAGGAATTGACATTTTATATAAATGCTATCGGTGTTAGAATTATTTTATTTGGATCATGAATGTGGCTGGTTAATTTAGCTTAGTCAGTCAAATAGGGGGGGATTAAATTGGATATTACAATATGCATCGGAAGTTCCTGTCATTTAAAAGGTTCACGGGAAATTGTCAGTGAGCTGCAACGGCTTTTAAAAGAGCATAATCTTCAGGATCAAGTAGAGCTTAATGGATCCTTTTGCATGGGACAATGTGTAAAAGGAGTTTGTACAAAGATCGATGGAAAGCTATTTTCTTTATCACCGGAGGACACGCAGACATTCTTCGAGAATGAGGTGCTTAGGAGGCTGAATGGATGAATGTAATCGGCTTCCGAGAAGCTCGCTGTAAGAATTGCTATAAATGTGTTCGTATTTGTGATGTTAAGGCAATCGTTGTAAAAGATCAGCAGGCACAGATCCGTGATGATCTTTGTATCTTGTGTGGACATTGTCTGGATGCCTGTCCTCAAAATGCTAAGACATTGATCAGTGACCTTGACCGTGTAAAGGAGTTTATACGAACAAAGAAGAGAACTGTTATATCGTTAGCACCTTCCTATCTTGGAATTATGAAGTTTGAAAAGATTGGGCAGGTAGTAACGGCGTTAAAGCAACTTGGATTTTCTGAAGTAAGGGAAACCTCGGAAGGTGCCGCTTATGTGACAAGGGAGTATGTCAAGCTCTTAAATGAGGGGAAGATGAGAAATATAATAACGACTTGCTGTCCAAGTGCCAATGACTTGATTGAGATTTATTATCCAAGCCTGACCAAGGATATGGCACCAGTGGTATCTCCTATGGTTGCACATGGAAGGTTGATTAAAGAACAGCTAGGAGGAGATGTTAAGGTTGTATTCTTAGGTCCCTGCATTGCTAAGAAACGTGAGGCACTTGGGGACGAACGTACCGTAGGTGCCGTGGACGCAGTCATTAACTTTACTGAAGTGGAAGAATGGCTGAAGGAAGAGGGAATTGAGATTCCTTCTTTAGGTGAGACAGAGTTTGATAATAAAAATCCAGAGGTCAACAGGCTGTATCCAATTACAAGTGGCGTATTGTCCTCTGTTGTTGCCTCTTCTTCTAAAGATCATTATCGTAAGTTTTATGTTCATGGATTAAGAAATTGTATTGAGCTTCTTAAGAGTATGGAAAAGGGAGAGGTAGAAGACTGTTTTATTGAACTGAATGTATGTAATGGTGGCTGTATTAAAGGTCCGGCAGTAGATACCTCCTATATTTCCCGATTTAAAGTAAAGCTGGATATGGAAGAAACAATTCCTAAAATCCCTGCGAAGGAGACATTTTTTGATCCTGATACCGGCATTTCCCTTAAGAAGACATTCTTACCTCGAAAGAGTAAGGATCCTATGCCTACGGATGAACAGATTCGTGCCATTTTAAAGAAGATTGGAAAGAGTGACCCAAGCCATGAGCTAAATTGTGGTGCATGTGGATATTCTTCTTGTCGAGAAAAGGCCATTGCAGTATTTCAGGGGAAGGCAGAACTTAGTATGTGTATTCCTTATATGCATGATAAGGCAAGTTCCATGGCAAATGTGGTTATGGATACAACCCCGAATGTTATTATCATGGTGGATTCTGATATGAAGATCGTGGAATACAATGCGGCAGCAGAGCGGTATTTTCATTATTCCAAGGAACAGGCATTATCCATGTACCTTTATGAAATCGTAGACCACAGTGATTTTCAATATGTATTAGATACTAAGTCGAGTATCTTGGGCAAAAAGGTCACTTATAAAGAGTTTGGAGTAACGACACTGCAAAATATCGTATATGTTCCTGATCAAAACAATGTGCTTGGAATTATGGTAGATATTACAGCAGAAGAGGAAAAAGAATTAAAGGCATATGAAGTGAAAATGGATACCATCGAAATGGCTCAGAAGGTCATTGATAAACAGATGATGGTCGCTCAGGAAATCGCAGGATTATTAGGAGAGACTACGGCGGAAACCAAGGTGACATTAACCAAGCTGCGTGATACCATTTTGTACGATGGAGAAGAACAGCACGTAGATAAGTAAATTACAGTTGAGAGAGGAATAAGTCGGAATGAGTGTAAATGTTGATATCTCTTATAAAAGCTTAAATAAGCATGAGGAAGAGTTATGTGGTGATAAGGTTGAACTGCTTAAGACAGCAGATTCTGATATTATTATTCTTGCAGACGGCATGGGGAGTGGAGTGAAGGCAAATATATTAGCAACCTTGACTTCTAAAATCCTTGGGACTATGCTGATTAATGGGGCATCTTTGGAGGATTGTGTGGAAACAATTATTTTAACGCTTCCAGTTTGTAAAATACGTCAGGTAGCATATTCTACGTTTAGTATTTTACAGATTTATCATTCAGGAGAGGCCTATCTTGTTGAATTTGATAACCCGGGCTGTATCTTTATCAGAGAAGGAAAGCTGATTCAAATACCATTTGAAGAACGAGTGATTCATGATAAGAAGATCAGAGAGTATCGTTGCAATGTAAATATAGGAGACTATTTTCTATTGATGAGTGACGGAGTAGTACATGCAGGAGTCGGAAAATTATTGAATTTTGGATGGTCCTGGGAGCATGTTGCGGAATATGCAGTAAATGCAACCAAGACTTGCACTACAGCGGATCGACTGGTTACAGCACTTTCAGATGCCTGTGACGAGCTTTACATGCAGTCTCCGGGAGACGATGCCACAGTGGCAGTTGCAAAGGTGACCGTTAAGAAAGTAGTAGCACTGCTTACCGGACCTCCCGTTAATCCTGAGGATGACCAAAGGATGATTGAGGAGTTTATGGAGCAGGAAGGGAAGAAGGTAGTCTGTGGTGGTACGACTGCAAATATCATCTCAAGAGAATTACAGAGAGGAATTACCACTTCATTGGAGTATTTAGATCCAAATGTTCCGCCAATTGCTCATATTGCGGGAATTGATCTGGTAACAGAAGGGGTTCTGACGCTTACAAAGACTCTTCACTTATTACAGAAATATGCGAATAATGAAGTAGATGAAGACTTTTTTATTCAGCTGGATCAAAAAAATGGTGCGGCCATGGTTGCCAAGATTATTATCGAGGAGTGCAGTGATTTATATCTTTATGTTGGACGTGCTATTAATGTAGCACATCAAAATCCAGAGCTTCCATTTGACCTAAGCATTCGTATGAATTTAGTGCACCAGATTGAGACGGTAGTAAAAAAAATGGGAAAACAAATTACAATTAAGTATTACTAATGGAGGAAAAGACATGTTAGAAGAAAATGCAAAGCTAGGTAATATTAAACATGAGGTACTTTATCAAGTAGCAAAGGCGGCATTCGCAGAGAAACTTGAGGAAGTAAGGGATCGAATTCCATTTGAAATGATTGAAGGACCTCAAGCAAATTTTAGATGTTGTATTTATAGAGAAAGAGAGATTATTAGACAGAGAGTTCGATTGGCAGAAGGAAAGCCAACAAATGAGAGCTTGGGTGATGAGAATATCATTCAAGTAATCAACTCTGCCTGTGAAGGCTGTCCAATCACCAGATTTACTGTAACGGATAACTGCCAGAAATGTATTAGTAAGAAGTGTCAGCAGGCATGCAAGTTTGGAGCCATTTCTATGACAAAGGATCGTGCTTATATTGATCCTTCCAAATGTAAAGAGTGTGGAAAGTGTTCGGAAGCCTGTCCTTATAATGCAATTGCAGACTTACAGAGACCATGTAAAAAGGCTTGTCCAGTGGATGCGATTTCATGGGATGAATATAAGATTATACATATTGATAAAGAAAAGTGCATAACCTGCGGTAAGTGTATTATCAGCTGTCCATTTGGTGCCATTGGAGATCGCTCTTTTATTGTGGACGTAATTAATCTGATTAATTCAGGAAGACCAGTGTATGCTTGCGTTGCACCAGCAATTGAAGGACAGTTTGGCAAGGACGTAATCATTGGAGTTCTTCATGAAGCAATTATGGCGTTAGGGTTTAAAGATATGTACGAAGTAGCCTTAGGTGCTGACTTGGTTGCAGAGTCTGAAGCAAAAGAGTGGATGGAAGCATATGAACAAGGAAAGAAGATGACGACATCGTGTTGTCCAGCATTTGTGAATATGATTAAGAAACATTATCCACAATTAATAGAGAATGTGTCGACTACAGTTTCCCCAATGGCAGCAACGGCGCGTTATATTAAAAATCTTGACCCAGATGCAGTGGTAGTATTTATTGGGCCATGCATTGCTAAGAAGGGTGAAGTATTAGATAGTGTAGCAGATACTACTTCAGATTATGCATTAACATTTGAAGAGCTAAATGCAATGTTCCGCGCAAAGGAAATCGATTTATCAACCTTTAAGGGCGAGCTACAGCAGGGAAGTATCTACGGCAAACGTTTTTCTCAATCTGGCGGGGTAACGGCGGCAGTTCTTGAGGCATTAAAGGAATTAAATGAGGATACGGATGTTAAAGTTAAGCAGTGTAATGGTGCAGCAGAATGTAAGAAAGGGCTATTATTAATGAAGATTGGAAGGCTTCCAGAAGACTTTATCGAAGGCATGGCTTGCGAGGGCGGCTGTATGAAAGGTCCTGGTAACTTATCCTGTGATTTGATGACTGCGAAAAATAGAGAGACATTGCTTGGTGGAGCAGATTCTCGTAGCATTACAGAAAATATCAAACAGCAGAATGCTCAGTTAGTCGAAATGCATCGACACAAATAGAGTCATCTGTATTAGCCGTATGTTTTTTTGCTTAATTATGGTACACTAGGGGTAAACTGTATCATTCGGGTAAAGGAGATGTATGAATGGGCAAATTTATTATGGCACTTGATCAAGGGACTACAAGTTCCAGGTGCATTATTTTTAATAGAGACGGAAAGATCATATCAGAGGCAAAAAAAGAATTTACACAGATCTATCCCAAAAGTGGATGGGTAGAGCATGATCCGAATGAAATATGGTCCTCTATGTTAAGTGTTTTAATCGAAGCAAAAGCAAGAGTTGATATAGATGTAGCAGAAATAAACTCCATCGGGATTACCAATCAGAGAGAGACTACGATTGTATGGGACAAGAGAACGGGAGAACCAATCTATAATGCAATCGTCTGGCAATGTCGCCGTACGGCATCCATGGTGGAAAAACTGAAAGAAGATGGATTTGATAAGGTCGTAAAGAACAAGACTGGTTTATTAATCGATGCGTATTTTTCAGCAACCAAGATTAAATGGATCTTAGATAATGTAAAGGGTGCAAGAAAAGAGGCAGAGGCAGGAAACTTAATGTTTGGAACGGTAGATACCTGGCTTATGTATAAATTATCAAAGGGGCAAGTATTTGCAACGGATTATACGAATGCTTCTAGGACGATGATGTATAACATCCATGATTTATGCTGGGATCAAGAAATCCTAGACAAGCTTGATATTCCAAGTTCCATGCTTCCCGAAGTAAAATCCTCCAGTGGTATTTTCGGATATACCGATGCATCATTAGTAGGAGGAACGGTTCCAATTGCAGGTGTTGCAGGAGACCAGCAGGCAGCATTATTTGGTCAATGCTGTTTCCATAAGGGAGAAGCAAAAAATACGTATGGGACAGGATGTTTCTTACTTATGAACACAGGAGAAACAGCAGTAGAATCGGAGCAAGGATTGCTTACTACTATTGCAGTCGGTATTGATGGAAAGATTGAATATGCTCTTGAAGGAAGTGTATTTGTAGCAGGTGCTGCAATTCAATGGCTTCGTGATGAGTTACGTTTAATTAAGGACTCCGCTGATTCTGAAAAGTATGCAACCAGTGTTCCTAATAGTAATGGGGTATATGTGGTACCTGCTTTTACCGGATTAGGTGCACCATATTGGAATCCATATGCAAGAGGAAGTATCTTCGGATTATCTCGTGGATCTAGTAAGGAGCATGTCATTCGTGCAACGGTTGAGAGTCTGGCATATCAGACATATGATGTATTAAAGACAATGGAAGCAGAAGCAAATGTGCATTTACAGAAATTAAAGGTAGATGGTGGAGCGTGCTCGAATAATTTCTTACTTCAATTCCAAGCAGATTTATTGCATGCAGAAGTGGAGCGTCCTCAAGTAATTGAGACAACTGCGTTAGGAGCAGCGTATCTTGCAGGTCTTGCAACGGGATATTATAAGAATAAGGATGAAATTAAGAAGAACCTTAAGAGAGAGCGTGTCTTTTATAATAAAATGGATTCAGAGACAAGGGAAGAATTGATTAAAGGCTGGAAACGTGCAGTGAAATGTGCTTGTATCTGGGCAGATGAAGGAAATCAATAAGATATTAAGAAGAACCCTCATGTGTTGCTTTTTTTAGCAATACATGAGGGTTCTTTTAATCATTAACCTTTGAGACACCCCAGATAATGGTGGAGGAGATACCACAAAGAATACCTGCAACAGCATATATGATGCCGGCACTTTCCCAGTGGTCATAGTAAAAGCCAACAATTAAAAAGATTACTGTGGCAATCATTAAGATTACGCTATTGACCATGCCGTAAATCCGTTCCACTCTTCGTTGCTGTCGCGTCTTATTGGCATTCTTAAGTAGTGTTTCATAAGGGGCATTTTGACACCCGGAGAATACAAATAAAAAGACAGCAATGCTTATAATGAGTAGAAAAGGTACAACAGGAAGGGAACTATGGTCGGTAAAGATGGGTTCAGTTATAAAGATAGAAATTGGAGATAGAATACATAAAACGACACCGATAATAGTCAGTACAGTATGCCGATTTTGATGTTGTTTTTGTTCTGTCATTAAATATTGTTTGGTAGGAGAGTCAAGGCGAATTCCGTGCTCAATAAATTGGTATTCTTTTGTTAAGGAACCGGAGTAGATAAACAGGGCAACCGCACAGGCAACTAATACAAATAAACTAAGATAGGAGAGCATGCTGTCTCCATCAGAGTCAGTCAGTACGGTTAACACTTTGTCTTCTGCAAGTCCATTAAATAGGCAGACGAATGTCGCACCTAAAATACATAAGATAACGCCAATCGAAATTAAAATACTAGTTTTCTTTTTTACGGTTATGTAGGATTTCACCTGTTCAAGACTGATACTAGGTGTGGAGGTTTCTTCAACAAGAGAGACTCCAAGTTCTTGCAGCTGTTTGTCAATATTACCAAATTCGGCAATCACTTTAGCCACAGCTTCATTCTCGGAGTAGCCTTGATTCTTTAGTTCTTTATATTTATGCATCATATGTTTTGTAATGTTTTCTTTTGTTTGCAATACGTTCTCTGTCTTTGGAAGGTGATGAAACACACTTTCTACATAGGCTTGAATCGTTTCCATACTTATACACACTCCTTAATAAGATGGTTCATAAATTGTTATTGTTCAGTTCTCTAGTTGTATTACAAGTAAAGTATACAACAAAAACAAATGGTTGCAAATGTAAATAGCTACGTTCAATAACAGATTTATTAGGATTGGTAAAGTACTAGTTTGTAAAAAAGTGGTTATATTCATAAAAAGGACAGAGAAATTAATTTCCTTAAGTGAAAAACTGTCATAAGCCTTGTAATAACAGAGTTTTATGGTAAAATGGAAATATTCATTAACAAGTAAAAGATCGAATATTCGTGGATTACTTGAATTTAGATAGGTAAGGAGATTTATCATGGAATTAGTAACGATACGCGACCTATATCGTAATAAAGAAACTTATGTTGGAAAGACTATCTCCATCGGAGGTTGGGTAAGAAGTAATAGAGATCAAAAAGCATTTGGCTTTATCGTAGTAAACGATGGCAGCTTCTTTGAGACTTTACAAGTAGTTTATAGTGCAGATAAACTTGAAAACTTCGCTGAAATTGCAAAATTAAACATTGGATCTGCAGTAGTTGTAAAAGGACAATTAGTTGCAACTCCTAATGCAAAACAACCATTTGAAATTCAAGCAGAAGAAGTATTAGTAGAAGGTATGTCTACAAGTGATTACCCACTACAAAAGAAACGTCATACATTAGAATACTTACGTACAATCACTCATTTACGTCCTAGAACAAATACGTTCCAAGCAGTATTCAGAGTACGTTCTTTAATCGCTTATGCAATTCATCAATATTTCCAAGAAAGAAACTTTGTATATGTTCATACTCCATTAATCACAGGTAGTGACTGTGAAGGTGCTGGTGAAATGTTCAGAGTAACAACTCTTGATCTTAATAATGTACCAAAAACAGAAGAAGGTGCCGTTGATGTTAAACAAGACTTCTTCGGTAAAGAAACAAACCTTACAGTAAGTGGTCAGTTAAATGGTGAAACATATGCTTGTGCATTCCGTAACATCTATACATTCGGACCTACATTTAGAGCAGAAAACTCTAATACAACTCGTCATGCAGCAGAATTCTGGATGATCGAGCCTGAAATCGCATTTGCTGATTTACAAGATGACATGATTTTAGCAGAGGGAATGCTTAAATATGTAATTAAGTACGTACTTGAAAATGCTCCTGAAGAAATGAACTTCTTCAACCAATTCGTTGACAAAGGATTACTTGAACGTCTTAATAACGTAGCTGCAGCTGATTTCGGACGTGTTACTTACACTGAAGCAATCGAAATCCTTGAAAAAGTAAACGATCGTTTCGATTACAAAGTAAGCTGGGGATGTGACCTTCAAACAGAACATGAACGTTACTTAACAGAAGAAGTATTCAAGAAACCTGTTTTCGTAACAGATTACCCTAAAGATATTAAAGCATTCTACATGAAGATGAATGATGATAATAAAACAGTTGCTGCAATGGATTTATTAGTTCCTGGAATTGGTGAAATCATCGGCGGTAGCCAAAGAGAAGATGATTACGACAAGTTAGTTGCTCGTATGAATGAATTAGGATTAAAAGAAGAAGATTACGATTTCTATCTTGATCTTCGTAAATACGGTTCCGTTCGCCATGCTGGTTTCGGTCTTGGTTTCGAACGTTGTGTAATGTACCTTACTGGTATGGGTAACATCAGAGACGTTATTCCATTCCCTCGTACTGTTAACAACTGCGAACTTTAATTCGCCGAGGACGGCGAATTTGGATGAAATGGGATTTCATCCAGTGCTGAAGGTAATGAAAGAGGCAGTGTCACGCTTTGCGTGATACTGCCTCTTTCCCTTTTTCGGGAAGTGAATTCCCGAAAAAGGATTCCAAAGGACACCGATGGTTTCCATACCTTCCCCCAAGCAGGGCGCTGTCAGTGAGGTAAGCGGACGTTGGAGAAAAGAACGGAGCACCTGAAGGTTCTCCGGACCACTCCAAGTTGGCTGACGGAAGGTTATGAAACGTTATGACAGGCCTAAAGTACGGGCCTTTCATAACGAGCTTTGATGTTTGGAAAAGAACGGAGCACCTAAAAGGTTCTCCGGACCACTCCAAGTTGAATGACAGTAGGTTGTGAAGCATTATGTACATAAAAAAGGCTGCCACAGTTGTGACAGCCGAAATAGTTATTATTAATTTGATTTAAAGATGACTTTTTTGTAAGGTAATAATGCAAGTAATAGCATTGTTCCTAGAATTCCTGCAGAGATTACTTCTCCGGCACCTACTGTTGCCATTAGGTATGGAATTGAATCTTTTACATCCACGTATGCTGCTTTTAGTACGAATGGTACGATAATAGTGTTCGCTAAAATTGGTGGTAATACCACTAGATATTTATAGCGACGTAAGTAGTAACTTCCTAAGGCTCCAAGTAGGGTTGCTAGTGTTCCGAAGATAATATCTAGGGCAGCACATCCTGTTAAGAAATTGCTTAAGAAGCAGCCAACTGCTAAGCCTGGGATAGCGGCAGGTGTAAAGAATGGTAAGATTGTTAATGCTTCGGATACTCTTACTTGAATAGCACCATTTGCTAAGCCGAATAAGTTAGAAAGGTGCGTTAAGATTACGTACAGTGCTGCGATCATGGCAGCTTGTGTTAAGTATAAAACACGTTTGTTTGTCATATAAAATTCACTCCTATAGTTTTGTTTTACGAGTGGAAGGTTGCGAACACTCGAACTTAATGATTATATCACAAATACGGAATTTGTAAAGAGAGGAATGGAAGGGACAAGGTGTAATAAATCAGTCGGTATTCGGAAAAACTACACTTGTATGTAGATTGAGGTTTTTCTAAGAAATAGTATATAATTAAGACAGAACGAAGATGTATTTTTCAAATGAAAAATATGCGAGTGTCTACAAAACAGCACGGGAAGGAATGTTAACATATCACAAATGCAGCAACCTTCTTAAATCCTTATATTTTATGTATGCTTTGTCAGGAAAGCAGTACATAATACGGTAAAGAAAAAATGACTAGTATGTCAAATTGGTACCTCCAATAAGTATTGTTCCGTTGTCTGTTTTATTAATGATTTTCTGTAAATTGTCAGAAAATTTGATAAGAAAAGCTGCCAGACTTATATAAGTTTGACAGCTTTTCTTCCTATTATAATAGGAGCTTATTTTGACGTTTTTTTACGTTATAGGAAATTACATCACAATCCACTATAAAGTAAAAAAAGCACCTTGAGAAATGGTGCACGATACACATTCAACTGAAAGGAGTATGTCGCTAACGCGATTAGCTTCGGCGCGGGCAAAGTATCTTCGACCTGAAGGTTTTGTCCCTTCATGAATGTGGGCAGGGAAGTTGAAGTGTCGAAGACACTTTGTTCTAGGATTTCTTCTTATGACGTTTTGTGCTTAAAAACGTCATAATTCTGCCTAGTGTTAAGGCCCTCTTTATGATATACTTTTATATAATAATAGCTTGTCAACAGGATGCGATGGAAATCGGAGATAGAAACGTGTAGGAGGGTACACAGGATGGGAAAGAAACAAAAACAAATGATAGCTTCTATACTTGCTGTTTTGTTAGTTTTGATTATAGCTGCAATTGCAATTTTTCAAAAGATAACACCAAGTAAGGAGACAAAGGAATTAAGTGATTATTATCAGGTAAAGGATGACGAGATCCTTATATTTATGGAAAATAGTTTGTATGAAGAAAAAGGGCTTTATATAAATAATAAGATTTATCTTGGATATGATACTGTAATCAATGAAATCAACAAACGTTTCTATTGGGATAGTGATGAGAAGATTTTATCTGTGACAACACCAAAGGAAATTATAAAAGTGAATGAGGGTGCAAGCTCCTATTTAGTGAATAAGAGTACTGAGAAGACGGAGTATCCGATTGTTAAGAGGGTAAATGACCAAGTATATGTTGCACTTGATTTTGTAAAGATCTATTCCAACTTAGAATATGAGACATTCTTAAATCCGAATCGTGTAGTCATTAACTGTCATTGGGGTGAGAAGTTCCAATATGCACAGGCAGACAAGGATGTAAGTGTTCGTACGACACCAAATATTAAGAGCCCAATCTTAGCTGATGTAAAAGCAGGTGGATTATTTATCTATGCAGATACAGAGGGCAAGGAAGCAGGAAATGGATTTGTAAAGGTTATGACAGAAGATGGAATTATTGGATATGTAAGAAGCAAGTATCTAATGGATTCTTACTATGTTACACTTGAAAATAACTATAAAGAGCCAGAGTATACAAGCATAACCAAGGATAAGAAGATTAACATGGTTTGGCACCAGGTATTTAGTAATTCCGGACAGGATAAGCTAGATAGTCTGCTTAGTAAGACAAAAGGCGTGAATGTAATCAGTCCTACTTGGTTTAACCTTAAGAATAATAATGGTGAGATTACAAGTCTTGCAAGTGAAGCATATATTCAGAAGGCACACAAAAAAGGAATTGAAGTGTGGGCACTGATTAATGATATTGATAATAAAGGTGAGATTGACTTAGCTAAATTATTAGGTCGTACTTCAAGCAGGGAGAAACTTAGCAATGAGTTAATTGCAGAAGCAATCAGTAAGAACATCGATGGGATTAATTTAGATTTTGAAAAGATCACTGCAGATACAGCAAAGGCATATTTACAATTTGTACGTGAATTATCTGTAAAATGCCGTAACAATGGAATTGTGTTATCTATTGATAATTACACTCCAGAAGCATATAACACATTTTATGATATTAAAGAACAAGGAATTGTTGCAGATTATGTGGTAATCATGGCTTATGATGAACATTATGCTGGTTCCGAAGAAAGTGGTTCAGTTTCTTCCGTAGGATTTGTTCAGAATGCATTAACAAATACGGTAGAACAAGTATCTGCAAATAAGGTAATTATGGCACTTCCATTCTATACAAGACTTTGGAAAGAAGCAAAGAGTGGAGACGGCATTAAGATTAGTTCAGAAGCTTACTCTATGGTAAATGCAGCAACACTTATGCAGGATAAAGGCGTGACATTAGAGTGGAATGATGAAGTTGGCCAGTATTATGGCCAGTACAAAGAAGGCAGTGCTACGTATAAGATGTGGTTAGAAGATGAGAAGTCTTATGAATTGAAATTAAAGACTGCATTTTCTCAAGATATTGCAGGTGTAAGTGCTTGGAAGCTAGGTCTTGAAAGCAATGATATCTGGAATACAATCAATAATTATGTGAAAAAGTAGATAGTAAGCTAAAGGGCTGATAGGGAATAAAACCTATCAGCCTTTTTTATTTACGCCAATAACGAGCCAAAGTGATGCTTGCATTACCTTTGCTATTTCGTACGTAAATGAATAACTAGATTATAAAAATCATAAAATATAAAAATACTAGGAAGGATTTTATGTATGAAAAGGTATAGTAAGGTGTTTTTTGTTCTGATGGCAGTCATTTGTATGGGACTTATGATTCCGGTGGGATCTAATGTGGTAACATCAATTGCTACTTCCAGTCAAAAAAATAGTAATTTAATCGTAATTGATCCAGGGCATGGTGGATTTGACCCTGGAAAGGTCGGGGTAAATGATGCACTTGAGAAAGATGTGAATTTAAGCATTTCATTCAAGTTGAAGACGGAATTGGAGAAGGCTGGATATCAGGTAGAATTAACAAGGACGACGGATACAGGTTTATATTCTGCGGCAGATAAAAGCAAGAAGAGTGCGGATATGAGGAATCGAGTTAAGATTATTAATGATGCGGAACCATTTCTAGCAATCAGCATTCATCAGAACAGCTATCCTTCAGAAGGAGTAAAAGGCGCACAGGTCTTTTATCATAAGTTATCTGAGGATGGAAAGCTGCTTGCAGATATTATGCAGGAACAGTTAAAGTCGGAATTAAATGACGGTAATAAAAGAGTTGCAAAGGCCAATGATAACTATTATATGCTTAAGAAGTCAGAATGTCCGTTGGTAATCGTAGAATGCGGCTTTTTATCGAATAATGCAGAAGCAAAATTGTTAGTAGACGAAGCATACCAGCAGAAGCTTGCAGTAGCTATAAAAAATGGTGTGAATGCCTATGCTGAGAAGAAGAAAGGCTGATAGTCCTTTTCTTGCTATTAACTGCTTATAGTGGTATAATGCAAACGAATAACGAAAGTAGGGATATGAGTTGGTTACAAGACTACAATTTATTGATAAAAATCAGTTTGATATAAAGGAACTAAAGGAAGCAGCTGACATTATTAAAGATGGTGGATTAGTTGCATTTCCAACCGAGACAGTATATGGGTTAGGCGCAGACGGTCTAAAGGAAGAGGCAGCAAAGAAGATTTATGCAGCTAAAGGCCGTCCAAGCGATAATCCATTAATCTTGCATATTGCAGATGTAAGTGCATTAGAAGAATTATCAACTAAGGTACCTAAGAGTGCTTATGACTTGGCAGAGAAGTTCTGGCCAGGTCCATTAACTATGATTCTTAACAAAAGTGGGAAGGTTCCTTATGGTACGACAGGAGGGCTTGAGACAGTAGCAGTCCGTATGCCCAATGATGAAGTAGCATTAGCGCTAATCAAGATGTCAGGAGCATATATTGCTGCACCAAGTGCAAATACGTCAGGAAGACCAAGTCCAACAACTGCAAAACATGTTATGGACGATTTATCAGGAAAGATTGATATGGTGTTAGATGGAGGGCAAGTTGGTATCGGAATCGAGTCAACGATTGTCGATCTGACTGGGGAGTACCCAACCATTTTAAGACCTGGCTATATAACAAAGTCCATGTTAGAAGAAGTAGTGGGAGAAGTCCGCTTAGATGCGGCAATTTTAAAAGAAAATAAAGATAAAAACCTGAAACCGAAGGCACCTGGAATGAAGTATAAGCATTATGCTCCAAAGGGTGATCTTACGATCTTTGAAGGTAATATGGAACATATCATTGCGAAAATTAATGAATTAGCGGCTGAAAATATTGCAAACGGCCAAAAGGTAGGAATTATCGCAACAACAGAAACAAGTGATCAATATAAACACGGAATTGTAAAGACAGTTGGAACAAGAGCGGATGAGCTTACCGTTGCCCATGGTCTTTACGCAGTACTTCGAGAATTCGACGACTTAGGTGTTAACCTTATCTATGCAGAAAGTTTCGAGGAATATGAATTAGGTCAAGCAATTATGAATCGACTCTTAAAAGCTGCAGGATATGACGTGGTGCATATTAATTAGGGGTAATAGGATAGTTGAGTAATAAGGCTAATGTTTCGTATAGTAAGGAGAATAATATATGAACTATAGTAGACTTATCTTTGTTTGTACGGGAAACACAAGTCGAAGCCCAATGGCAAAAGCAATTTATGAACGGATGGATAAAGAAAATCATATTCGAGTTTTTTCTAGAGGACTAGTCGTGCTATTTCCTGAGCCTGCCAATCCTAAGGCATGTGCAGTTTTAAAGAATAATGACCTGGATATTGAGGGTCATGTTGCAACAGCGCTTGTAGATACAGACATAACTGAGAATACATTAATATTGACTATGACAGAAAAGCAGAAGCAGACAGTCATAGAAGAGTTTGAGAATGCCACAGATGTGTATACGATGAAAGAATTTGTTGGCATGGATGGTGACGTAATGGATCCATATGGCGGGACACTGCTTGAATATGAGGAATGTTTTGCTGAATTATCAATGCTAGTTAAGAAAACAGTATATAGATTAAACGAGGAGGACTAACAATGATAGCATTAGGCTGTGATCATGGTGGATACGATTTAAAAGTGGAGGTAATCAAATATCTAGAGGAGAATAATATTCCATATAAGGATTTTGGATGTGAAGGTCATGAATCCGTAGATTATCCTGAATATGCAAGAAAGGTAGCCAATGCAATTGTAGAAGGACAATGCGATAAAGGTATCTTAGTTTGTGGAACTGGAATTGGTATTTCAATTGCAGCAAATAAGGTAAAAGGAATTCGTTGTGCACTTTGCAGTGACTGCTTTAGTGCTCAAGCAACAAGAGAACATAACAATGCAAACATTCTTGCATTAGGTGGACGAGTTGTTGGTCCAGGACTTGCTATTAAGATTGTAGATACATTCTTAAATACAGAATTCTCAAATGATGAAAGACATATTCGAAGAATTAATATGATTGAAGAGTAATTATTAGATAAAAAATCCCTGTAGTAGAAAGGTGACTAGACTTTTTACTACAGGGATTTTTTATTAAGCTAAGAGAGTACTTTTCAGTAGGCTTTCTTTTACTTAATAAATGCCCCAAAAGAAGGGTACTTTGTTATTTCGATTGTTCATAGGAGGAAAGAAAGTTCTGATAATCCTTAAGCTTGCCACTATATACTTCAGAAAGAAGGGCATTAGCTTGTCGTAGGGCTTTACAGCCAATGGACAATGGAATCAGGCCTTGTTCCAAGCTATCTGCTAATTCATCTAAATCTAATACCTTACTAGAACCATCTTCATACACAATGACATCTGCGAGAAGATCAATAACAGTCAGTTCATTGGTTTCCTTTTGGTAGTCATAGGTAACGATATCACAGTACCAGTAGACAAAATCATTATTAAAATTAAATACTTTACTTATTTT
The DNA here is from genome assembly GCA_030539495.1 of bacterium. GTDB lineage: Bacteria > Bacillota > Clostridia > Lachnospirales > Lachnospiraceae > KM106-2. The sequence goes on from JAUNRX010000004.1 coordinate 32,775, forward strand.
ATAACCTTTTTCAAGACAATACAAAGAGTATCCATATGCTATATCACTACGCGGACGCAAACAGTTCCACTTAGTTATGATATAAGATTCGTCTGTGTATAAGATAAGATCATCCTTTAAGTAGATGGTCTCATTTGGGATAAAACGTTTTCTGTAGAGCTTAGTATCTAGATTCATAAAAAACCTCCTCAGATGAGACTATTATATATTATGTAATTATATCATTTTATAGATATTTTATATATATAAATTTTGCAAACTGAAAAAAACCTAAAGTATTCAAATAATTAATCCGATGAAATATATGTTAACTTGACTTAACAAGTTTGTATAATGGGAAACTCGGTGTGGAATGCTAGAAAACATAGGAAATCGCAAAAGTCAAAAAATGACAATTTGTACCAATTTTATTTTTAATTGGACAAAAAAATGGAAGGTGCTATAATTGAGTATGTATCTAAGAGGTGATTTATGAAAAATAGCAAAGAAATATCAAAAGGAATCGTAATGATATCACAGATTGGTATTACAATGATAACGCCAGTCCTATTGTGTATTTTTATCGGATACCAATTAGATAAAAAGTTTTCTACAGATTACTGGTTTATTATATTTCTAGTATTAGGTTTTATCACGTCAATTCGTAATGTCTATTTTTTAACAAAGCAGTTTTATGCGAAAGACAAGGAAAGAGAAGATAAGGAACTAAAGTATATCGAAGACTTAAAACGACAGGGTCGCCTAAAGAAGAAAGAGGACTCTGGAGAAGGTAATAAATAGGACAATTTATTACCGAGTTTGTGTATGTTTCGGTTCATACGACATAATATAAGATATAGTGAAAAAGTGTGAGGTTAGTTTATGAGAGAGGAAAAACAAACTTTTGTAGAAATGTTAATTGGTATAGTTTTAAGCACCATCGTAATTACGGTGCTGGGAGCATTTTTTGCTTCCAACATACTAAGTTATGTATTAGGTACGTTATTAGGCGGTTGTTTTGCAGCGATTGTATTAGTCATGCTCTATCGTTCTATCGAGAAGGCATTGATGCTTGATGAAGAAAATGCATCAAAACATACGACAAAGACAGCAATCTTCCGTTTGATTATAATGTGTATTGCACTTATGGCAGGTATACTATTCCCTGGCATACTAAATGTAGTAGGCGTGTTCTTAGGACTTATGTCCCTTAAGTTTTGCGCATATTTACAACCTTCGGTGCATAAGGTATTGGCTTTAAAAAATATAGACAAAGGAAGGTGAGAATGTGGGAAATCAGTTAGCCTTGTTATTGACACAAGGTGTAGCTACCGCTACGGACGCCGCTCCAGCACCGGCAGCAGCTTCGGATGGTCTTGATATTGGTATTAATGGATACTTCAGCTATTCCTTCTTCGGTCACGAAGTTTGGATTACAAATACGCATATTGCAATCGTATTAGTAATGCTGACTCTTATGATATTTGCAGTTGTTGCAAATAGAGCCATTAAGAAAGCAGATCCAATGAAAGCGCCGGGCGCATTTTTAAATGTAATCGAGCTTATGGTAGAAAAGATTGACGGATTAGTTAAGACCAACATGGGTGAAACTCATGGTTTGAAATTTGCAAACTACATTGGTACACTGTTCGCATTCTTAATCTTAGCAAACCTTGCAGGTTTATTAGGATTACGTCCGCCAACAGCAGATTATGGTACAACATTAGCGTTAGCGTTAATCACATTTGTCATGATCCACTATAATGGGTTCAAATATCAAAAATTTGGACATATTACTGGATTATTTCAACCAATCCCGCTATTATTCCCAATTAACTTAATTGGTGAAATAGCAACTCCGTTATCATTATCATTACGTTTATTTGGTAACGTTATGTCTGGTACAGTTATGTTAGGTCTTATCTATGGTTTAGTGCCATGGTTCTTAACATTAGTTTGGCCGGCAGCGCTTCACGGGTACTTTGATATGTTCTCGGGCGCAATTCAAACTTATGTATTCTGTATGTTAACAATGGTATTTATCTCTCAAACCTTTGAAACAGAAGAATAAAGGTAACTTAGTAGTAAGTTACAGATAATAAAAATATAAAAGAAGAATTTTTACGCTATGTAAGGAGGAAATAATTATGAATCAAGTAACAGGTTTAGATTTTATTAAAGCAATGTCAGCAGTTGGCGCAGGTATCGCAATGATCGCAGGTGTAGGTCCTGGTATCGGACAAGGTTATGCAGCTGGTCAAGGTGCAGCAGCAGTAGGTCGTAACCCAGGTGCAAAAGGTAACATCATGTCTACAATGTTATTAGGTCAAGCCGTAGCAGAAACAACTGGTCTTTATGGTTTCGCTGTAGCTATCATCTTATTATTCGCTAACCCATTAACAAAATAATCTGATTAGCTTATAGTAAAAAGCATGTGAGAAACATGTGAAAAAGCGAAAGGAGGCTAGAAAGTGAGTAATATTATGATGGGACTTAATACTTCTGTATTCTTAGCAGCAGACCCAATGAAAGATAGAATCTTCGGTTTAGACTGGCAGCTGGTTGCGGATATTTGTGTATCTGCAGTAGCGATCTTCGTATTATTCGTTTTCTTATCCTACGTGTTATTTAATCCTGCTCGCAACTTGCTAAGAAAGAGACAAGAATTCGTAGCAAACGAGCTTGCACAAGCAACGAAGGATAAAGAACAAGCGAACGAATACAAAGCAGAATATGATGCTAAGTTAAAAGACGTAAGCAAAGAATCTGAAGCAATCTTAAGTGAAACACGAAAGAAAGCTTTAAAACGTGAAAACGATATTATTGCAGAAGCAAAAGCAGAAGCACACCGTATTGTGGAACACGCTGGTAGAGAAGCTGAACTCGAAAAGAGTAAGGTAGTAAATGAAGTGAAACAAGAAATGATCGCTGTAGCATCTGTTATGGCAAGCAAGATTGTTGCTTCTTCATTAGATGACAAAAAACAAAATGAATTATTAGATCAAGCTCTTGAAGAAATGGGTGATGATACATGGCAAAATTAGTTTCCAAAACATATGGAGATGCACTATTTGATCTTGCCTTAGAACAAAACTCACTTGACGCTGTGACTGATGAAGTAAAAGCGTTAAAAGAAGTGCTTGCTAGTAATGATGAGTTAACAAAATTCATCAATCATCCAAAGGTTTCTAAGGAAGAAAAAATAGATGTAATTGAAAAGTCCTTTAAAGGCAGTTTTTCAGATACAGTGGTTGGCTTCCTTGTAATCGTATTACAAAAAGGAAGATTCGACGAAATCAATGCAATTATTAATCATTTTATGGACCGTTACCTTGAATATAAGAATATCGGCGTTGCTACTGTAACAAGTGCAATTACATTAAATGACGAACAAAAAGCAAAGATTGAAAAAAAATTATTAGCCACAACCAAGTATGAAGAATTTCAAATGACTTATACAGTGGATAAATCTCTAATTGGTGGAATTATGATCCGAATTGGAGACCGCATTGTGGATAACAGTATAAAAAATCAAATTCGTTCTATGACGAAAGCTTTAGTATAAAATTTTACAGAAAGAAGGTGCACATGTATCATGAATTTAAGACCAGAAGAAATCAGTTCTGTTATTAAAGAACAAATCAAGAATTACAGCACAAAGTTAGAAGTATCTGACGTTGGTACAGTAATTCAAGTAGCTGATGGTATTGCTCGTATTCATGGTTTAGAGAATGCGATGCAAGGTGAATTAGTAGAGTTCCCTCACGAAATCTACGGCATGGTACTTAACCTTGAAGAAGATAACGTAGGTGCGGTACTTCTTGGAGATACAGTACAAATTAACGAAGGCGACATCGTTAAGACTACAGGACGTGTAGTTGAAGTTCCTGTTGGTGATACAATGTTAGGACGTGTAGTTAACGCATTAGGACAACCAATCGATGGTAAAGGACCTCTTGACACTAACAAGTATAGACCAATCGAACGTGTTGCATCAGGTGTTATTTCCCGTAAATCTGTTGATACTCCATTACAGACTGGTATCAAAGCAATCGATGCTATGGTTCCAATCGGTAGAGGTCAACGTGAGTTAATCATCGGTGATAGACAAACTGGTAAAACAGCAATCGCAATCGATACAATCATCAATCAGAAAGGCCAAAACGTAAAATGTATTTACGTTGCAATCGGTCAAAAAGCTTCTACAGTAGCGAATATCGTTAACACTTTAGAAGAACGTGGCGCTATGGAATATACAACAATCGTAGCAGCAACAGCAAGTGATCTTGCACCACTTCAATACATTGCTCCATACTCAGGTGTAGCAATCGGTGAAGAATGGATGGAAAACGGCGAAGACGTATTAATCATCTATGATGATTTAAGTAAACATGCTGCGGCTTACCGTACATTATCCTTATTACTAAAACGTGCTCCAGGCCGTGAAGCTTACCCTGGTGATGTATTCTACCTACACTCAAGATTACTTGAACGTGCAGCTAGATTATCTGATGAACTTGGTGGCGGTTCTATTACAGCTCTTCCAATCATCGAAACTCAAGCAGGTGACGTTTCCGCATATATCCCAACAAACGTAATTTCTATCACAGATGGTCAGATCTATCTTGAAACAGAAATGTTTAATGCAGGTTTCAGACCAGCGGTTAACCCAGGTCTTTCTGTATCACGTGTTGGTGGTTCTGCACAAATCAAAGCGATGAAAAAAATCGCTGGACCTATCCGTATCGAGTTAGCTCAGTATCGTGAACTTGCATCTTTCGCACAGTTCGGTTCTGATCTTGATGCTGATACAAAGGAAAAACTTGAACAAGGTGCTCGTATTCGTGAGATCTTAAAACAACCACAATACAACCCAATGGCTGTTGAATACCAAGTAATCATTATTTACTGTGCAGTTAACAAGTACCTTTTAGATATCCCTGTTGATAAAATTCTTGCTTTTGAAAAAGGCTTATTCGAATTCTTAGATACGAAGTATCCTGAAGTTCCTGCATCTATCAGAGACAACAAAGAAATCACTGATGACAATGCAAAAGCACTTGTAAAAGCAATCGAAGAATATAAGCAATTATTTGCAAAAGAATAGAGAGGTGACTTAGTATGGCCTCTATGATAGATATTAAGAGAAGAAAAGATTCGATTACCAGCACTAGCCAGATTACAAAAGCGATGAAACTTGTTTCTACGGTTAAATTGCAAAAATCTAAGGCAGCTGCTGAAAATTGTAAGCCTTACTTCAATTATATGTATAATACAGTAACTTCAATTCTTGAAAAAGCAGGCGACATTAATCACCCTTACCTTAAAGGCGGCAAGGAAGGAAAGACAGCGATCATCGTTGTTTCTTCCAACCGTGGCCTTGCAGGCGGCTACAATTCCAATGTTGTAAAATTAGTGACAAAGGGAGACTTCAAAAAAGAAGACGTAGTCATTTACTCTGTAGGTAGAAAAGGTCGTGATACACTTGCTAGAAGTGGTTACGAAATTAAGGCAGATTATTCAGATGTAATGAATCAGCCATTATATAGTGATGCAGCAACGATCGGTAACGATGTATTAGAAGCATTTGAAAAAGGCGAAATTGGAGAAATCTATTTAGCTTACACTGTATTCAAGAATACAGTAACTCAAATTCCTAAGTTAATTAAACTATTACCAGTAAGCGATGATGTAAAAGCGGAAACAAAAGAGAAGGAAGAGTCAGAAGATCCAATTGATGCATTAACATTGATGAACTTCGAACCAGAAGCAGAAGAAGCTTTAGACCTTATCATTCCAAAATACATTAAGAGCTTATTATACGGTGCATTAATGGAAGGTATGGCCAGTGAAAATGGTGCTCGTATGCAGGCAATGGATTCTGCAACGAACAACGCAACTGACTTAATCGACAGCTTATCCTTAAGCTACAACCGTGCTCGTCAAGCAGCAATCACACAAGAGATTACTGAAATCATTGCCGGTGCATCTGCAATCTCTTAGATTGCAGCACCGTAGTGCTTTCTTAAACGATTAAAAAACAAATTCAGATAAAAATAAGAAAAAGGAGTGAGAACACAGATGGCAGATATGAATGTTGGAAAAATCACTCAAGTTATCTCAGCAGTATTAGATATTAAATTCCCTGCTGGAAATCTTCCAGAGATTTATGAAGCAATTAATATTCAGACAAAAGACAACGACACTTTAGTTGTTGAAGTTGCACAGCATCTTGGTGATGATACAGTTCGCTGTATCGCCATGGGTCCTACAGACGGTTTAAAACGTGGTATGGAAGCAGTTGCAACAGGCGCGCCTATTTCAGTTCCAGTTGGTGAAGACACACTTGGACGTATGTTCAATGTTCTTGGTAATCCAATCGATAATAAAGAAGCACCTAAGGTAGAACATGATCCTATCCATAGAAAGGCTCCAGCCTTCGAAGAACAGGCAACTTCTACTGAAATGCTTGAAACTGGTATCAAAGTAGTAGATTTACTTTGCCCATACCAAAGAGGTGGTAAGATCGGTCTATTCGGTGGTGCCGGTGTAGGTAAAACCGTTCTTATCCAAGAGCTTATCACAAACATCGCTCAAGAACACGGTGGTTACTCCGTATTCACAGGTGTAGGTGAAAGAACAAGAGAAGGAAACGATCTTTACTATGAAATGATCGAATCCGGAGTTATTGATAAAACAACAATGGTGTTCGGACAGATGAACGAGCCACCTGGAGCTCGTATGAGAGTTGCTCTTACTGGTCTTACAATGGCGGAATACTTCCGTGATAAAGGCGGTAAGGACGTACTTCTATTCATCGATAACATCTTCCGTTTTACACAAGCAGGTTCCGAAGTGTCCGCACTTCTTGGACGTATGCCTTCAGCAGTTGGTTACCAACCAACACTTCAAACAGAAATGGGTGCTCTTCAAGAGCGTATCACTTCTACTAAGAATGGTTCCATTACATCTGTTCAAGCTGTATACGTTCCTGCCGATGATTTAACAGATCCAGCTCCTGCAACTACTTTTGCCCATCTTGATGCAACGACTGTATTATCTCGTTCCATCGTTGAGCTTGGTATTTACCCAGCAGTAGATCCACTTGAATCAACATCAAGAATCCTTGATCCACGTATCGTTGGTGAAGAACACTACAGCGTAGCTCGTGGAGTTCAGGAAATTCTTCAAAAATACAAAGAATTACAAGATATCATTGCAATCTTAGGTATGGATGAACTTTCTGAAGACGACAAATTAGTTGTTGCTCGTGCAAGAAAGATTCAACGTTTCTTATCACAACCATTCCACGTTGCAGAACAGTTTACTGGTATTTCCGGTAAATATGTACCAATCCAAGAAACAATCCAAGGCTTTAAAGAAATTCTTGAAGGAAAACATGATGATATTCCAGAAGGACATTTCTTAAATGCAGGTAATATTGACGATGTTCTTGCTCGTGTAAAGTAGAGTAAGGGGGAGTCGATATGGCAGATACAAGATTGTTTAAATTACAGGTAATATCTCCAGATCGTATTTTCTATGATGGAGAAGTAGATATGGTGGAAGTAAGAACTACAGAAGGAGAAATGGGTATCTATGAAGATCACATTCCTTTAACTGCAATTCTTGCTCCAGGTATCCTTCGTATTCATGAAAATGGCGAAGTGAAGGAAGCTGCTTTACTTGATGGATTTATTGAAATCCAAAAGAAAAAGGTAACGATCTTAGCAGAATCTTGCGAATGGCCAGATGAAATTGATGTCAATCGTGCAGAAGAAGCAAAGATTAGAGCAGAAAGAAGATTAAAAGGTGCTGATGGCGAAATCAATGAGATGAGAGCTGAACTTGCCCTTCGTCGTTCTTTAACGCGTTTATCTTTAGCAGAAAAAAATCACAAAATGTAATAGAAAGACTGTTTGTAGCAATATGCTGCAGACGGTCTTTTTTAGTACATAGGAAACTTCTCTCGAATACACTTTGTTTTACTAAAAATCTACTGAGAGTATTTATCTTGTTAAAATGGTATAAATTGGTATAATAGAAACAAAAACAAATAAGCAGTACAGGAGGCATTTATGAAAGAGAAAGTAATCCGCATCCTAAAAAAAGCAAGCATCCTGTTGGTTTTTTGTATAGGAATTTTTGTGTTGTGGCAGGTGGAAGTACAATATGGAACGAAGAAGGCAGACACAGTGAATGCTTATCCACCAATTATAAGTACACCAAATCAACAAGCAAATACAGAGAAGAAGAACAGTAAAAAGGAAGAGGAACAACAGAGCAGTAAATCAGAGCTCCTTCCAGCAATTGAACCATTTGTAAAGACCAATAAAGACGTGATTGGCTACATCTCGATTCCGGATACTAATGTAGATTATCCAATTTTAATGGGACAAGATAATGACTACTATCTATATCATGACATAGATGGAAATGAGGACAAGGCAGCCTGTATTATGGCCGATTATAAATATAACGACACCAACATAAGGGACAAGTTTCAAAGGCATACACTCATCTATGGTCATTATTTATTGAAGAAGACCATGTTTACCAGTGTGGCAAAATATAAGGATCAGAAATTTTTTGAAAGTCATCCATATATTTATTACAGTAATCTTTATAAGACCGGAAAGTGGAGAGTATTTTCTGTCTACGTGATAAATGCAGATCAGGAGACCATTCCACGAAAGTTTAAAGAAGATGAAAAGTACATAGCCTATTTAAAGAAGATAAAAGAACGATCCAAATACAAAGTAGATGTATCGTTAGACAAGGATTCCAAGATACTGACCCTTTGTACTTGCAGCTACGAGACGAAAAATTCTCGTGCAATTGTACATGCTGTCTTAGTAGATGAATAAAAAGGTAAAATAAGGAAATACTCCAAATAACAAACTAATCAAGTTGTTTGGAGGGTGTCGAATGAACATAAAAGAAACATTGCACATAGATGTAAAACAAATTAAAAACAGTATCTGCAAGAAGCAGAGTATCAAGAAGTTGAAAGCAGTACTTTATATTGCCTTGCTGGTATGCGTAGGGGTAGGAGTACAGATGGTTGTAAATTATGCTTACCGAGATGAAGGAAAGATGATTGATGCATTTGCAGGAACAGATGCCAACGTAGTTCAAAGTAAGCTTACGATTGTTGGTAATTATGGCGAGAAGTATATGACCACGGCAGATAAGAAGAATATGATTGATTATATTACCGCTAAGTTAAATATCGAGGAATCACTGGATAAGAAAGAAGTAAATGGAGAGACAACAACAAGTGTTATCGCACAGAAGCAGGGAAGAAATGCAAATGCAGAAGTGGAATTAATCAGTATCGACTCCAAGGAAGAAAACAGTGCAAAAAAAACCAATCAATATGTATATGTAAACATCGAGCTTTATAATGATATTTCAAAAGCAATCGAGTATAAGAATGCAGTCAATACAGCTTATAAGGAGATGGGTATCTCGGATATGAATGCATCGATTACATTACAAGGAACCTACGATAGAAGCATTCCATTAGAAGAGCGTAATCGAATTGCAGATCAGTTACTTGAAAAGCTGCAGGCAAAGACAGTAAAAGAGAATCGCACAGACAGAACTAACAGTTCCTATACGATTTATGCCTATACTCCTTTGATTGATGATTATATTACAGTAAACGGCAGTCGAGTAAACTTGAATATTGTATACACTTATGATAAGGGAGAGGATATTACGACATTATACGTTGCAACTCCAATTCTGAATACCGATTATTAATATAAAAAGGTGCTGCTTTAAGTTAAGCGGCACCTTTTTATTTACGCGAACAAGTCGCCAAAGTGATGCTAGCATCACCTTGGCGATTGTCGCGATAGCGAGAGAAACTCGCAGAGCATGTTTCTTCTCGTTACATCTGATAAGCCAAAGTTACTAATAAAATCTTGGATAATTATATCTTCGATTATAGTATCTCATGCGTCGATACAGCATTTCATTATATAGCATAGCTAAAATCATATTACGATACCAGTTTGGACGTCCAAGAGCGGTATAGTCAGGAATTGGGTTTACGGACAATCCTTCTAGTGCGATTGCTTTACTTAGTTCTAATGCAGTAAGTGGATTGGCAGCAAGCTCTTCTGTTTGTAGTTCAGGATCATCCTTGTCGAGATATTGCATCTTATCATACACAGCGTCGATTATAGCATCGAGCTGGATTTTATCAGGCCATTCATCAAACATTGGGCTGCCAGTATGTTCAAGTTTATCACATTCCTCATCTACGGCTTTTTGCACTTTTCGAACGAGAGAAGGATAGAGGGATTTCATATATTCATAATTCTTTTCATACATACAATAAAGTTCTTCACAGAGGATTCTTTCATTATCCATATTCTGAGCTTTGATGGTAACAGGTTCAGGCTCAGAAACTGTATTGTTTACCTGATTTTGATTCATATTATTTGTATAATACCTTTTGGGACAGTTCATTCTTCTATAAGGTCTCATACAAGCTCCTTACTAAATAATATCAATACTAATATATGCGAAACTGGGGAGACGGTGAATGCCCAGAAATCAAATACTTGAACTTTATTATAAAAGTCGTTACAATGAAACAAATGGACTGATTAGAATGGAGAAATTATGGATCAGAGAATTATTGACGTTTTTATGCGTATTTTAAATATAGACTTAGTACAAATTGTGTATAGCAATTCAAGTGACAAAGAGATTTGTCAGAAAATTAAGGTAAGACCTTTATTAATAAAAGACAACTTAGTATACCAGGCAAGTGAATACCGTGGGACAAAGGTATTCCACCAAAACCTGAATGCAGATACAATTCTTGAGTATTTAACGAAAGACAGTGAAAAGGATGTAACATTTGGACAAATCGTAGTGGAGACAAAAGCGGAAACCATTACGATTTTAGTAAGTAAAAAAGGAAAAGTAACGATTAAAAGCAAAAAGGTGAATGGACAAGCAAAAAAATCAAACCTAGAGCATAATCGTAGCAAACAATATATCTTACCAGAAGGAACTCAAGTTCCATTTTTAGTAGATTTAGGGGTTATGACAAAAGAAGGGAAAATCGTACAATCCAAGTATGATAAATACCGTCAGATTAATCGATTTTTAGAGTTTATTGAAGATGTATTACCAAGCTTGCCAAAAGACGAGCCAGTTACCATCTTAGACTTCGGATGTGGAAAGTCCTATTTAACATTTGCAATGTATTATTATCTTAAGGTTTTAAAGGGCTATGAGATTAAGATCGTAGGATTAGACTTAAAGAAAGATGTTATTGAGACGTGCAATAACTTAGCGAAGAAATATGGATATGAAGAGATGCAGTTCTTAGAAGGGGATATCGCCTCCTATTCAGGAGTAGATAAGATCGACATGGTAGTTACACTCCATGCCTGTGATACAGCAACAGATTATGCATTATATAAAGCAATCTGCTGGAATGCAAAAGTTATCTTATCCGTACCATGCTGTCAGCATGAATTAAATAAACAGATGAAGAACACGCCACTTGAACAGTTATTCCAATATGGTCTGATTAAGGAACGTAGCGCTGCATTATTTACAGATGCGATACGTGCAAACTTATTAGAGCAATGGGGATATAAGACACAAATCTTAGAGTTTATTGATATGTCTCATACTCCTAAGAATATATTGATTCGTGCCGTAAAGGATCAGACTAAACCAAAGACACAGCATAAGAAGATAACAAAGAAGGGGCAGAGTGAATTAACTTATAACCAAATACTTGAATACTTTAACATTCACCCAACTTTAGATCGATTATTAAAGGAACATGCAGAGACTTTAGAGAAATAAAGAGAGAAAGGTTTGGTTTAGAGTATGAAGTATTTTACTAAGATACTTGTATTATTCGCGGTGTTCGTGACTTCCATCTGGTATTTCGGAACCAATATGAGAGTGGAAACGTACTCCGTGCAAAAATCCATTGATATGGGGGACTCCACATTTCCAAGTGTGAGTATGTTGACGGATAAAAATGAAGAAATAAATATGTTGTCAGGATATGCAGGAAATGTCGACAGCAATAATTTTAGAGATGCAATGATGCCTTTAGATACTTCTAATACCGTAAAGATCTTAATCCGTGAAAATGAAACTACAGTTAAGAAGTTAAACTATGACGTGATTGATATCGGTACAGATGAGGTGCTTTTCTCAAATAGTATAAGTGCATTAGATACTGAAAAAGAAGGAAAAGCGGCAAATCTAAAGATTACTGCAGATTTAGAAAGTGGCAAAGAATACTCTCTTAAGATAACATTAATAACAGAAGAATCAAAAAAGATTAGCTATTTCTGTCGTATCAAACCAACAGATACGCCACATATTACAGAAAAGCTAAAATTTATCATGGACTTCCACAATGCTACATTTAATGCGGAAGCATTTAATGCATATAAGAGCTATCTTGAGGTAGACTCCAAAAAGGCAGGAAAGTCTCTGTTAGATGTTAATATCAACTCCAGTGTAGCAGATGTTACTTGGGTTGGAATGAAACCAAAAGTGGTGTCTAGCATTATACCAACGATTAAAGAAATCAATGCCGATACAATATCCGTACAGCTTAAGTATTTAGTAAAAGGAACAATTAAAAAGACATCATCCGATGGAGAAGAAGTGTTAGAGGATGAAAAACATAGCGATGTGTTAGCAGAAGAGGCAGTCTATGTGGTAACAGAGTTTTATCGTATTCGATATACGGCGGACCGTACGTATCTTTTAAAATGGTCTCGTACAATGGATGCCAATTATGATTTCACAAAGTTTAATCCAAGCAATGCGATTACTTCAAAATCTAACTTTATCAGCTTAGGGTTAACAGACAGTACCAATACTCAAGTAGTTTCCACAGATAATAATAAAAAGCTTGCTTTTGTAGATCATGGAACCCTTTGGTATTACGATATTGAGAATAATACGATCATTTCTGTACTGACTTATCAGGATCAGATCGACAAATATTATTCTTCAGCATATGACAGCTATAATATCAAGGTACTCGACATTAATGAGGCAGGGGACATTAACTTTATTGTATATGGCTATATAAGTAAAGGGGATTATGAAGGAAGAGTCGGAATGATCCTTTATAAATATATTGCCAGTGAGGAACGTATTGAGGAACAGCTCTATATTCCAATTGAACGTCCTTATGAAGTCATTGAGAGTGAAATGGATGGGCTTTATTACCTTAGTGATTTAAACGTGTTCTATTTCTCAATCAACAACTCCTTATATTCTTATAATATTAATACAAGAAAGTTACAGACCATTTCAGATGATGTAACAAGCAGATCCTTAGTATTATCCACAAGAGGGCAGTTTGTAGCATGGCAGGAATCAAGCAACATTCGTAAGAATACAAAGCTTAATATTTTAAACCTTGAGACGGAACAGAAGTATGAATTAACATCGAAGGGTAAGGAGAGAATTGCCCTGTTAGCTATGTCAGATACCTATGTAATCTATGGTTTTGTAAAGGAAGATGATATTGCTACCTTAGCCGATTCGTCTACAGTTTATCCAATGAAAGAAATCAATATTGTAGATTCTATGGGCAATATCCTTAAGAAGTATCGACCAAACAAAGGATATATTACAGATGTTAAGGTCTCTGATACGTCAATTGATCTTACATTAATGAAGAAGTCTTCTTCTGAAGGTTATGTGCCAAATGGCAAGGACTACATTGTAAATAAGATTCCAACGGAGACAAGTTCTATTGCGTTAAGTACGGTAGAGTTAGCACCAGGATATAAGCAGGTGAGAGTATCGCTTCCAACGAACTTTAAAGATCTGTTGCCAGAGCAGAAAGATCAAAAGAAGCCGGACTATACTCCGTCAGTTAAGAAAACCAAGAGTACGATGATTAATGAAGATACGACTGTTCAGGTACAAACCGAAGATAGCAATGAAGTGAAGTATTACGCATATGCAAGCGGTGAACTGCAAAAAGTATATGGCAAGGCTTCTGATGCAATTTTATATGCCGATGAGAATATGGGCGTAGTCGTAGACAGTAATAATCATATTATTTGGGAACGTGGAGAGACTGATAGTAGTTCCTCCTTATCAAATATGAGCCAGATTAAGACAGGAAGTGGTGTAGACAGCACAGGTGCTTGTGTTGCTATGCTATTAAAATATAATCATATTTCCGTTGATGCAAAAGACGTATCTAAGACAAATAAGTCAATGTACGAGCTAATCAAAGAGAATATGGATCATGCCCCTGTAAACTTAACAGGATGTAAGCTTTCCGAAGTATTATATTATGTAAGTCATAAGAAACCTGTGATTGCAATGAGAAATAAATCCGATGCAGTCCTTATTACAGGATATTCAGAGTCTAGCGTGACATATTATGATCCGAGAGATGGAAAGTCAGTAACAAAAGGACTTACAGAAGTAGAAAAGATGTTTGAAAATGCAGGTAATGTTTTTATGAGCTATACGAAGTAAGAAACATGGTGTATTAGGAAAGGAGTAGTTGTATGGACGAGAGAATAAAGAAACTTGCGGCGACCATTGTGAATTATTCCATGCAGGTGAAAGCCAATGATAAAGTATATATTGACTATATTGGTGAAAGTACCGAAGGGTTGGCTAGACAGATTATTAAGGAAGTATACAAAGTAGGGGGAATTCCATTTCCTCACTTTACTTCCCAGAAAGTCTTAAGAGAAGTACTCTTACATTGTACGAAGGAACAGATTCAGCTAATGGGTGAAGTCGCTGCGAAAGAGATGGAAGCCATGGATTGCTATGTCGGTATACGTGGAAGTGAAAATGCAACAGAACTTTCAGACGTACCAGGCGAAAAAATGAAGCTGTATGATGTTTACTATCAGACTCCGGTACACCATGATATTCGTGTAAAAAAATTACGCTGGGTTGTACTAAGATATCCAAACAGTGCAATGGCTCAGCTTGCAGGTACCAGCTTAGAAGCATTTGAAGATTTCTATTTTGATGTCTGTAACTTAGACTATGCGAAGATGGGAAAGGCAATGGATCATCTGGTAGACTATATGAACCGAACAGATCGTGTTCGTATTGTAGGACCAGGCACAGACTTATCCTTTTCAATTAAAGATATTAAAGCGATTAAATGTAGCGGCGATATGAATATACCGGACGGAGAAGTATATACTGCGCCAGTTCGTAACTCAATCAATGGAACATTAACGTATAATACTCCGGCAGTATTTCAGGGGTTCACCTATGAAAACATCTGCTTAGAATTTAAAGATGGCAAGATTATAAATGCAACGGCAAATGATACAGAACGTATTAATGAAATCTTTGACCGTGATGAAGGTGCTAGATATATTGGCGAGTTTGCAATCGGTGTAAACCCTTATATTACAAAGCCGATGAAAGATACTCTATTTGATGAGAAAATCAAAGGAAGCTTTCACTTTACTCCAGGCAACTGTTATGAAGATGCTTATAATGGAAATAAGAGTTCGATTCACTGGGATCTGGTATGCATTCAGACTCCAGAATACGGTGGCGGAGAGATGTATTTTGATGACGTTCTTATCCGTAAAGATGGTCGTTTTATCGTAGAAGAGCTAAAAGGATTAAATCCAGAAGAGCTAGTATAAAAAACAGCAGAAAGAAGGAAGCATAAGAGAGCATAATTGCTTATGCTTCCTTTTTTAATTAATAGGGGATTTCGAGAAAAATCCCCTATTAATTAAAAAACGCCCTAAAAGAAGGGCTAGAATACACACTCAGCTGAAATACTTATTTTTTGATAGAATACATAATTTTTTGAGATAAAGAAAGAGTTCCGAATATTGTAACAAATGGATAAATAAACCATGTTGGTAAACTATAGAAGAATGAAACCAATTGTTGTATAATAGATTCTATAAATTGGTTTGTTTTACGTTATGAATAAGTAATTTGATTTTGTCGTATTACTATAACGAGTATTCTGACCAGGGGTAGTATTGTACCTGAACTAGAAACTAGAAGATAGGAGGTACACACACATGAAACGTGTATTTTTGATTGTATTAGATAGTGTTGGTATTGGGGAACTTCCTGATGCAGCATTATATCATGATGAAGGAAGTAACACATTACGTGCAGCATCCACAAATGCAAACTTCAGCATGCCAAATATGGAAAAGTTAGGCCTTTTCAATATTGACGGTGTGGAAGTTATGGATGATAAAAAGCATGGAGTAACACCAACTGGCGTTTATGGCAGAATGAAGGAAGCTTCTAAAGGAAAAGATACAACAATTGGCCACTGGGAGATCTCTGGAATTATATCAGAAGAACCATTACCAACATTCCCAAATGGTTTCCCAAGAGAATTACTAGATGAGTTCGAAAAGGAAACAGGCCGTAAGGTAATCTGTAACAAACCATACTCTGGTACAGAAGTAATCAAGGATTACGGAAAAGAGCATGTAGAAACAGGTGCACTTATTGTTTATACATCTGCTGACAGCGTATTCCAAATCGCTGCACATGAAAGCGTAGTTCCAATTGAAACATTATATGAGTACTGTGAAATCGCAAGAAGATTATGTACAGGAAAATATGGCGTTGGTCGTGTAATTGCTCGTCCATTTGAAGGAGAAGAAGGCAATTACCAAAGAACTGCAAGAAGACATGATTATTCATTACAACCACCACAAAATACAATGCTTGATACGTTGAAACGTGAAGGCTATGATGTAATTGCTGTAGGAAAGATTAGTGATATCTTTGCTGGAAAAGGAATTACAGAAGCTGTGCGTACCAAAGACAATGCAGAAGGCATCGAAAGAACTATCGAGTACTTAGACAAAGATTTTAACGGATTATGTTTTATTAATTTAGTTGATTTCGATATGAAATATGGTCATCGTAATGATGTAGAAGGATATGCAAAAGCTCTTACTTATTTTGATAGTAAGCTTCCAGAAATCATGGCAGGGATGAAAGAAGACGATATCTTGATGATTACTGCAGATCATGGATGTGATCCAAGTACTCCATCTACTGACCATTCAAGAGAACATACACCTCTTGTTGTATACGGAAAGAAATTAAAAGAAAATGTTAACCTTGGAACAAAAGAGACATTTTCTGATATTGGAGCAACAGTTTTAGATTACTTTGGTTTAAATGTAGATACCAAAGGAACATCTATATTAAAAGAAATGCTATAATAGATATTTATTACAAGGAGGACTTATATTATGTCAACACCACATAACGCGGCCGTTGAAGGCCAAATTGCAAAGACAGTATTAATGCCAGGAGATCCATTACGTGCGAAGTATATCGCTGAAACTTACCTTGAAAATGTAGAATGTTTCAATACAGTTCGTAATATGTTTGGTTACACAGGAACTTACAAAGGCAAACAAATCAGTGTAATGGGCGGCGGAATGGGTATCCCATCAATCGGCATTTACTCTTATGAATTATACAGCTTCTATGGCGTAGAAAACATTATCCGTATCGGTTCTGCTGGCGGTATTCAAGACGATGTTAAAGTTCGCGATATCGTAATCGGTATGGGCGCTTGTACAGACTCTAACTTCGCAAGCCAATATGGCTTACCAGGAACATTTGCTCCAACTGCAAGTTATGAATTACTTGAAAAAGCGACAACAATTGCAAAAGAAAAGAACTACAAGACAGTTGTTGGTAACGTATTATCTTCAGATGTATTCTACAATGCAAACAAATCAGCAAATGATCAATGGAAAGAGATGGGCGTTCTTTGCGTAGAAATGGAAGCAGCAGGTCTTTACATGAACGCAGCTAAATTAGGTAAGAAAGCATTAGCAATCCTTACAATCAGTGATCATTTATATACAGGAGAATCTTTATCCGCAGAAGACAGACAAAATACTTTTAACGAAATGATGGAAATTGCTTTAGAAATGGCATAATACCACAGGGGGATAAGAAAGATGATGAAGAACGATATTTTAGCAAAGGTTGACCATACATTATTAACTCAAACAGCAACATTTAATGATATTAAGACAATTTGTGACGATGCAATCAAATATAGCTGCGCAAGCGTATGTATCGCACCAGGATTTATTAAAGAAGCAAAAGATTATGTTAAAGACCAGGTAAAATTATGTACAGTTATCGGATTCCCAAATGGTTATAATACGACTGCTGTAAAAGTATTTGAAACAAAAGACGCTATCCAAAATGGTGCGGATGAAATCGATATGGTAATCAATATCGGTGATGTAAAAGCAGGTAACTATGATAAAGTGGAAGCAGAAATTCGCACAATCAAAGAAGCATGTGGGGATAAAATCCTTAAGGTAATTATCGAAACTTGCCTTCTTACAGAAGAAGAAAAAATCAAGATGTGCGAAGTTGTTACAAATGCAAAAGCAGATTATATTAAGACTAGTACAGGATTTTCAACATCAGGCGCTACATTCGCTGACATTGAATTATTCTCCAAACATATCGGAAGCGATGTTAAGATGAAGGCAGCAGGCGGAATTTCTTCCTTTGATGATGCTGAAAAATTCTGTGAATTAGGCGCATCCCGTCTTGGAACAAGCAGATTAGTTAAAATTATGAATCAGGAGAATGTTTCTTCCGATACGTATTAATAGAGGTGATATTGTGACAGTGGAACAAGTAATTCAGAAGGCAATTGATGCATTGGAATACTCTTATGTACCATATTCCAAATTTCATGTGGCAGCAGCATTAGTTGCAAAAAACGGAGATATTTATACCGGAGTTAATGTAGAAAATGCTGCCTACCCTGCAACAAACTGTGCGGAGAGAACCGCATTCTTTAAGGCAGTGAGTGAAGGCGTAAAAGAATTCGAGTATATCGTAATTGTTGGTGGAATGAATGGAAAGGTATCTAGTTACTGTTCACCATGCGGAATCTGTAGACAGGTAATGCGCGAATTTTGTGATAAAGAGACATTCCGTGTCATCATTGCAAAATCCCCAAGCGATTATAAAGAATTTACACTAGAGGAACTATTACCATTAAGCTTTGGTCCTGAAGATTTGGTATAAGAAAGTAGGTGGCTTACATGCGTATGTATGACCTAATTATGAAAAAACGTAACGGTGGACAGTTAACAAAAGAGGAACTTACCTTTATGGTAGAAGAGTATACTCTTGGTAACATCCCTGATTACCAGATGTCAGCCATGTTAATGGCAATTTATTTTGAAGGAATGTCAGATGAAGAAACTGCGATCTTAACAGACTGCATGGCGCATTCCGGAGATATGGTTGACTTAAGTGCAATCGAAGGTATTAAGGTAGATAAACATTCTACTGGCGGTGTAGGAGATAAGACAACATTAATTATAACTCCAATTGTTGCGGCATGTGGCGTAAAAGTAGCTAAAATGTCGGGCCGAGGACTCGGACACACTGGAGGTACAGTTGATAAGTTAGAAAGTATCAAAGGATTTAAGACCTCCATTCCAGAAGAAGAGTTCTTCCGTATCGTAAATAAAGTTGGTGTAAGTGTCATTGGTCAAACAGGAAACTTAACACCGGCAGATAAAAAACTGTATGCACTTCGTGATGTAACAGCGACAGTAGAAAGTATTCCACTGATTGCGGCATCCATCATGAGTAAGAAGTTAGCAGCAGGAAGTGATTGTATCCTACTTGACGTAAAGACCGGAAGCGGTGCCTTTATGAAGACAGTAGAAGACTCCATTGCATTAGCAAAGAAGATGGTTGCCATCGGAGAACATAACAATCGAAGAACTGTTGCAATGATTACAGATATGGATAGTCCTCTTGGCAACTATATTGGAAATGCATTAGAAGTTAAGGAAGCGGTCATGACCCTAAGAGGAGAAGGCCCTGCAGATTTAACGGAAGTTTGTATCGAACTTGCAGCCAATATGCTATACCTTGCTAAGAATGGCACATTAGAAGAATGTAAACAACAGGCAGAAGAAGCAATTCAATCTGGAAAGGCTCTTAATAAGCTGATTGAACTTGTGGAAGCACAAGGTGGAGATATCTCCGTCATTGAAAATCCTGATAACTTCGAACAAGCAACGATTGCCCATGAAGTCGTAGCAAAAGAAGATGGATTTGTAAACCATATTAATACAGAGCAAGTTGGTATTGCTTCTATGATCCTTGGTGCTGGTCGCGAGACAAAGGAAAGCATTATTGATTATAGTGCAGGGATCGATATGAAGAAGAAATATGGGGATAAGGTTGTAAAAGGCGATGTATTAGGTATTCTTTATACAAATAAAGGAGAGTCCGTAAAAAATGCAGAACTTGTATTTGAAAAGGCATATACCATTGCAGAAGAAAAGCCAGAATGTAAACCACATATCTATGCTCGAATCGAACTTGATAAAATTGAACGATATTAAATAAGTATTGTGCTGTAAAGATAATTCTAGTAGTTATCGTTACAGCACATTCTTTTTTCTATAGAAAATACACTTGCGTTCTAAATATGATATGGATACAATGTTGAATAGAGATTACATAATTATGGAATACTTAATATAATTATGAACACTATAATATGCAATAAAAAAGAAAGAAATTGATTGAAACAATTAAGATGGTGAAAATAAATGAAATTGTTAACAGTAGCAATTCCTTGTTATAATTCAGAGGCTTATATGTCCCATGCGATTGAGACCCTCTTAACGGGTGGTGAAGAAGTTGAGATTATTATTGTAAATGATGGTTCCAAAGATAGAACCAAGGAAATTGCAGATGCTTATGTAGCACAATATCCAGATCGTATTAAAGCGATACATCAAGAGAATGGTGGTCATGGTGAGGCAGTCAACACAGGACTCCTTCATGCTACGGGTTTATATTATAAAGTCGTGGACAGTGATGACTGGGTAAATGAAGCAGCTCTTCAGAGAATACTGAAAGTCATTCGTTATTATAAGAAGAAAGATAAGACAGTGGACATGTTCCTAGCAAACTACGTGTATGAACGTGTCCATGAAGGAAAGCAGCGCGTAGTGAACTATTCAAAGGCCTTTCCACAGAATAAAATATTTTCATGGGACAGTCTTGGACATTTAAGACAAGACCAGTTTATCTTGATGCATTCAGTGATTTATCGTACACAATTGTTAAAGGATTGTGGAGTAAAGCTGCCAAAGCATACCTTCTATGTGGATAATATCTTTGTATATACCCCTCTTCCATATGTGAAGACGATGGTATATTTAAATGAAGATTTTTACCGTTACTTTATTGGACGTGAAGATCAGTCTGTCAATGAGACTGTTATGATGGGACGTATGGACCAACAATTAAGAGTAACCAAACAGATGATTGCACAAACAAAAATCGGTTCCATAACAGATAAAAAATTAAAACGTTATATGATTAAGTATATGACGATCATGATGACGATCTGTACTGTGTTCTTATTGAAAAAAGGACAGCCAGAAGATAAAGAACAGTTAGAAGACATCTGGGATTACATGAAACAAGAAGATATCGAGATGTATCAACTGGTAAGAAAGACGTTACTTGGCCAGGCAATGCGAGCACGCTCTAACAAGCTGGGAAGTAAGATCATCTTATTAGGATATAAAATTAGCCGAAAAGTAATCGGCTTTAGCTAGACGATAGAGAAAAGAAGAGCCTACTAAATAGTAGGCTCTTCTTTTCTTGCTTTTATAGATTGTCTGAGTTTTGCATAATCCACTTTATATACAAGAACGTACATTACAATACTTAAAGCGATGGAGCAAACCACATCGAAGATAGCGTGTTGCTTTAAGAATACAGTAGATAAGCTGATAAGGATTGTCAGGATTAAGGATGCCATCACAATTCCCTTATGTTTCTTTAAGCGTTCATTTTTACTGATAGCAATATGAGCACCAATGGAGTTAAATACATGGATACTAGGACACACGTTTGTGGAAGTATCGGAAGAGTAAATATTTTTCACCATATCAATCATAAAGTTATCTCTAGTAAACGTAGCCGGTCTTAAGTTTTGACCATTTGGCCAAATGGTGTAAATCGTAAGACAAATTGTCATACCGATAAATAAGAATGCACAGCATTTATAATAATCGGATGGAGATGTAAAAAATAAGTATGCAATTGTTATTGCAATGTATGCAAACCATAATAAATACGGAAAGATAAACCATTCACAGAAAGGAATCATACTATCTAATCCGGTTGCAACATTGGTATAATTGGTTACGATATGTTTCTCTAAGAGTAAAAACCATGGCATGTAAATAAAGAAGTAAAGCAAGATCCATGCATGTTTATATTTATTTATAAATGTTTTCATGTATACCAACCTTTCGTAATCTACGCTTAATATATCATACGGTATAAATCCTTGCAAGAAATATAAATAAAGTTTAAGAAAGGCTTTAGATTTGTAGGAGGTTTGTAAGAAGTAGCATACCGTAAAGAACTTGAAGTCAGTGAAATATGGAAAGCTTGTTTTTATTAAGAAAAGATGGCCTACAGTAACCAAATTTGGTTTGAAACATACATAAAATTAGGTTGAGGCGAACCTTATATTAAAAAAATTAAAAAATTACTTGTATATTTAAAACTACATAGTTATAATACTGTTATAAAAGAGAAATGCGACGGAGCATATGTATAGGCATATGGTCCGTCTTTTTTTATATGCAAACCGGCAAGGATAACCTTTTGTATATAAAAAACACCTTTAGAGTGTATGGAAAATAGAGTGATAGATAAAGGAAGGATGATAATATGGATAAGATAGATATTAAATTAATTGGATTGCTACAGGATAATGCGAGATACTCATTGAAACAATTAGCGGAACAGGTATTTTTATCTTCCCCAGCAGTATCCTCAAGAATTGAACGTTTAGAAAAAGAAGGATATATTACGGGATATCAGGCAGAAGTAGATATGCTGAAGTTAGGATATCATATTACCGCATTTATTAATTTAGAGATGACACCAAAATTAAAGACAACGTTTTACCCATTTATTGAGTCCTGTCCTAATGTTTTGGAATGTAACTGTGTTACAGGCTCTTATTCTATGCTGATCAAAGTAGCATTTCCAAGTACGATGGAATTAGACTCCTTCATTGGACAATTACAGAAGTTCGGTAATACTTCTACTCAGATTGTGTTCTCAACTGCCGTAAAACCAAGAGGAATTCAGATTAAGGATTTATAAGGTGCTATTTTAATTAGATTTTAATGTAGTAATGTTGACTTCTCTAATTGTAAATTATTATAATTAAGATGATTATAAACTCGTAAATAATCACCAGAGAGAGGAGTCAACATCATGCTTTTATCAATTAATAACTTACATAAGAGTTTTGGTGAGACCGAGGTGCTTCATGGAATATCCTTTGATGTTCAAAGTGGAAAAGCACTTGGCCTTCTTGGTCGAAATGGCGCTGGTAAGACAACTACGATCCGTATTCTAATGGACGTATTTAAGGCAAACAGCGGAACGATCACAATCGATGGGAAACCATTCGAGCCAAAACAGTTTCAAATCGGATATTTACCTGAAGAACGTGGACTATATCCAAAACGTACCGTAATGGAGCAGATTATTTATCTTGCTGGATTGCGAGGCGTAGGGAAGAAGCGTGCAAAGGAAAATGCAGAAAAGTACTTAGCAAGATTAGGTGTGGCAGAGTATGCTAACAAGAAGTTAGAGACCTTGTCAAAAGGAAATCAACAGAAGATCCAGCTGGCACAGACCATCGTCTGTAATCCGGAAATCATTATTCTAGATGAGCCGTTTAGTGGACTTGATCCAGTAAACTCGCAAATCTTAAAGGATGTTATTCTAGAATTGATTGCAGCAGGAAGAGTTGTTATCTTTTCTAGTCATCAAATGGGGTATGTAGAGGAATTTTGTGATGATATTGTAATTATCAATAAAGGAAATGTTGTTATAAAAGGAAATCTAAAAGAAATCAAACAAGAATTCGGGAAAAATCAACTTGCCGTAAGTGCGGTGAACTATACTGCAGAGGAACTAGCAAGGAAATGTAGGAATGAGTTTGCAACATTAGTTACCGTAACAGAAGAGAAGAAAGAATATATCATTATTCGATTACAGGAGCGTGTGACTAAGAAGGATGTATTACAAGCATTTGTATCGAGTGATATTGATATTGCCAGATTTGGTATTTACGAACCTTCATTAACTGATATCTTTGTTCAAAAGGCAGGTGATTAACATGACACAGCTAAAGACCGTAATTAAATTTGAGCTAAATTCTTATTTTAAGAATAAAGGATATATTCTTGCAACTATTATATTCTCATTGATCCTGGGCGTGGGGCTTTGCATTCCTAGATTTTTAGAAATGGGAGGCATCATTGACAACGACGATGATAAGAAGACGGAACAGGCAGCTGGAAATCCAGATGCTGATAAAAAGGATGATAAAGAGATTGTATTACTTTATGATACCCAAGGTGTAATTACAGATACCGCTTATATGGATAAAAAATATCCAGAGTATGAGTGGAAGAAGATATCTGATCAAAAGGCATTGGAAGACCAGGTAAATGATGAAACAGCAGTAGCTGGTGCAGTTATTACCGGACCTACCACATTTGATTACGTCGTTAAGAATTCAGCAATGTATGACGATAAAAAGGACATGATTACAGATATCTTATCTTATAATTATCGATATAACTACATGGTAGCGAATAAGATCGATCCCGAGAAGATGGAGACAGTCATTGATACTCCGATTGTTTCAAATAATCATATCTTAGGAAAAGACAGCGTGGGAAGCTTTGGTTATACCTATGTGTTAATATTCGTTATTTACCTAATGATCATTTTGTATGGACAAATGATTGCAACAAGCGTTACATCAGAAAAGAGTAATCGTGCCATCGAGGTATTAGTAACCAGCTCAAAACCTGAATACTTAATCTTTGGTAAGGTAATTGCAGGTGCAATTGCAAGTTTTCTTCAAATTGCAATCGTATTAGGAGTCGGCTTAGTATCTTATAATTATAATGCAAGTGCTTGGAATGGATTATTAGATACTGTATTTGAAATTCCAACGACTGTATTAATTGTATTTATCATATTCTTAGTATCAGGTTTCTTCTTCTACAGTTTCCTATATGCGTCTCTTGGAGCATTGGTATCAAAGACAGAGGATATCAGTAAGTCGGCAGGACCTGTTATGTTTATCTTTGTAATAGGGTTTATGTTAGCTATGTTTGGATTGAATGATCCAGAAGGAATTCTTGTACGTGTTACATCCTTTATTCCATTTACTTCTTGCTATATGATGCTGGTTCGTGCAGCAATGGGAACTATTTCAGTAGTGGAGATCATTATTTCGGCAATTATATCAATTGGCTCTTCCGTCCTAGTAGGCGTTATTGGTGCAAAGATTTACCGTCTGGGAACCCTTCACTATGGAAATCCAATTAAGTTTAGTACAGCACTAAAAAGTGTGCTTAAAGAAAAGCAATAAAAAAAG
This sequence comes from bacterium, assembly GCA_030539495.1. Taxonomy (GTDB): domain Bacteria; phylum Bacillota; class Clostridia; order Lachnospirales; family Lachnospiraceae; genus KM106-2. The sequence continues at coordinate 58,270 of JAUNRX010000004.1, forward strand.
AACTGGCGACTGCCAGTTCTTTTTTTATGCCTTTTGTTTTTCGTAAATGGATTTTGCGAATTCATAGAAGGCAAGATAGTCCTTTAGGAACATATTATTCTTAAGTGTAACAAAATGATAGTCCTGATAGATTGCTTTTTGAAGTGGAATCTCATATAGTTCATTCGCTTCTAATTCTTTTAGTACTGCATTTTTATAAATAAATGCAATTCCCACACCGGACAATACTAATTTCTTAATTAGCGTAAGATTGTTTGTATACACGACATTACAGAAATCATTAATTGTGAGTCCTTCCTTGGAAAGTTCTTGTGTTAGGAGTTTATAGCAGCCAGAGTCTTGATTTGCACAGATCAAGGTCTCATTAAGTATTTCGTTTAGGGTAGATGCATCTACTGGTTTGGAACTGATGGCGATATATTCTTCTGTGCTAAAGAGACGATATTCCAATTCCTGTTTATCAAATTCACCTTCGATTAAGATGCACTCGGTAGCACCTGTCTTCAAGCTCTTTATTAAGTTCATAGAAGAATCTACCTTAAAGTCAATATTTAATTCGGGTGTTAATTTTAAGAGTTCTGTTAGTACAGGTGGCATCATATATTCACTTACAGAGAGTGAGCCACCTACCTTGAATGCTTTCGTTTTATTCTTGCTTTCTTGAATTAAAAGCTGTACTCGTTTGGTACTGGCAGATAATCCAAGTGCCATTCGTTCAAGTATTTTTCCCTGATTTGTTAAATTAAGTTGCTTATTTTCATATTCAAATAACTTGCAGTTATAGTAACGCTCCAAATATTGAATGTGCTGCGTTACCGCAGGCTGGGTGATGCATAGAATTTGAGCTGTTTTACTGTAATTGCGTTCTTTGCATAGTGTAATAAACGTTTCGATTCGATAATCTAGCATAGGTTCACCTTATTGTCCTTATTAAATAAAAAAATAGTATATAAAGATAATATTATATTATATGTCGAAATTTAGCAAAATATTTAGCAAAAATATTAAAAAAAATACAATATGTTTTCAATTGAAATGCTTTACTATATGTTGTATAATTTTCCATAATAAAATTAAGGAATTGAGGCATACGATGAGACTATTAGAAGATAGAATTAGAAAAGATGGCGTTGTAAAAGAAGGAAACGTATTAAAAGTAGATAGTTTTTTAAATCATCAGATGGATATTGATTTATTTAATGAAATGGGGAAAGAATTCAAACGCCTATTCAGTGAAAAGAAAATTAATAAGATTTTGACGATAGAAGCATCAGGTATCGGTATTGCGTGTATTGTAGCGCAGCACTTTAATGTGCCAGTAGTATTTGCGAAAAAAGCAAAAAGCATTAACCTTGATGGAGAGATGCTAACAACGAAAATTCAGTCATTTACTCATAATAAGGTATACGACGTAATTGTTTCTAAAAAATTCTTAAGTAGTGATGATCATGTCTTAATTATCGATGATTTCTTAGCAAATGGATGTGCACTGCTTGGCTTAATCGATTTAGTAGAAAGTGCAGGCGCTACCGTAGAGGGAATTGGTATTGCAATAGAAAAAGGCTTCCAGTCTGGTGGACAGATGATTCGTGAAAAAGGAATTCAATTAGAATCCTTAGCAATAGTGGAAAGCATGGATGCGAAAACAGGAAGCATAGAATTCAGATAGTCCCTAAGGGGAAAGTATAAACATGTCGAAAATATAGATACTAGTCTTAGAACTAAACCTATGAGAAGGAGACCACAATGAAAAGACGAGTAACAGCACTACTATTAGGTAGTATGATGATTTTATTATCGGCATGCGGTAAATCAAACAACAACGACAATGAAAATAATGCAGAGAATGATACTACGGTTAATAATAATGTCGCAGTAGAGGACATTGTAAAAGATGTAGAGACTGCATATGGTGATGATTTCGTTGCTACCAACGTATTAGACCATCAGACAATTAAGGAACTGATGGGAATTGACCCAGATTGGTGTGAGGAGCTTTATGCATCCAACTCTATGATTGGAATGCAAAAGGATACGTTTATTGCAGCAAAAGCAAAGCCAAAAGATCTTGATAAAGTAAAAAATGCAGTAACGGCTTATCGTGATGCAATGGTTGCAGATACCATGCAATATCCTATGAATATTGAGAAAATCCAGGCATCCAGAGTTGATGTGTATGGAAATTATGTATTCTTTACACTACTTGGATTTATTCCATCCGAAGTGGAAGAGCAAGGAGAAGACAAAATTCTTGCAGCATATCAAGAGCAAAATCAAAAAGCAATCGATGTAATCGAAAGTTATTTTAAATAAATTAGATAAAAAAAATGTAGACGCTTAAATATTGGTACAGGTTTTAAGCGTCTATTCTTTTTGTCCTATGCATACAATGTAAAAACAAGTATCATAGGGGGATTTCTCTTGAAGGGATACATAGAAGAAAGAGCTGTCGACATCGCCAACTACATTATTGAATATAATGCAACGGTAAGACAAACGGCAAAGAAGTTTGGAATCTCCAAATCCACAGTTCATAAAGATGTCACAGAACGTCTGACCCAAATTAACCCCTCTTTAGCTGATAGGGCTAGAGTTGTATTAGACCTGAATAAATCCGAACGGCATATCCGTGGTGGGTTGGCTACGAAGGAAAAATATCTTCATAAAAACCAATACCAGGGATATTAGAACTGGAAAGGCTGGCATCATAAGTGGTGCCAGCCTTTTTAGAATGTAAGGGATACTTTATTTTGGGAAACTAGTAAGTTCATAAAAAATCGGGTATAATAGAAAAGACAGTCCAGCGTACAGTTACGGTGGGCAAAATTTGCGTATAACGAATAAAGATCAGTGTAAAGAATAGAGGATGAAAAATATGTATATAATAGTAGGTTTAGGTAACCCAACTAGTCAATATGAGGGGACAAGACATAATATCGGATTTGATTGTATTAGTGAAATTTCAAATAAATATAATATTCCAATGGATTTTGTGAAACATAAAGCAGTTTGTGGTACAGGCTATATTGAGGGCCAGAAAGTAATAATTGCGAAACCTCAGACATATATGAATTTAAGTGGAGAGAGTGTTCAGGCACTATTACACTATTATAAAGTTGATCCAGAAGACTTAATTGTGATTTATGATGATATCAGCTTAGACGTAGGACAGCTTCGAATTCGTAAGAAGGGCAGTGCTGGTGGACATAATGGTATTAAGAGTATCATTCAAATGTTAGGAACAGATGTATTCCCAAGAGTAAAAGTTGGTGTTGGCAATAAGCCGGCAGGATGGGATCTTGCAGATTATGTATTAGGCAAGTTTTCAAAAGAAGATCAAGAGTTTTTAGTAGAGACGAAAGAAAGAGTTGCAAAAGCAGTTGAGAAAATCTTAACTGAAGATATTGATGCAGCAATGAATATTTATAATAAGAAGGCATAACCGTTTTGGAGGAGCTATGAGAACATTTTTTGAACCGCTCAGTAAATTAAATGAATATATAGAAATTCAGAATGATTTAAAAATAGAGCGTGTGCCAGTGCAAGTGACGGGATGTATTGATTCCCAGAAATGTCACTTAATCGCTGGGCTTGGGAAAGGATATAGGAATAAGGTCATTGTTACGTATAATGAGCTAAAAGCGAAAGAAATCTATGAGGACATGCTCCTTTATGATAAAAACGTATTTTTATACCCGGCCAAGGATATTATTTTTTATAGTGCCGATATTCATGGCCATGCGATTGTAAAGGAACGTCTTCGAATTCTAAAGAGATTATTAAATGATGAGCCTACAACGATTGTCATGACTATTGATGGCGGTATGGATCGAATTCTTCCAATTGAATTATTCCGGCCCAAGGTGCTTACCATTAAGGAAGCAGATGTGATAAATACCAATGACTTAATCAGTGATTTGGTTGAGCTTGGTTATGAAAGAACCGTTCAGGTAGAGGGACCTGGTCAGTTTGCAGTAAGAGGCGGACTTGTCGATATCTTCCCACTAACAGAAGAGGTACCATATCGTATTGAATTCTGGGATGATGAAGTGGATACCATCCGTTCTTTTGATGTAGAAAGTCAACGTTCTATTGAAAAGGTACAGGAACTTACCATTTATCCGGCAACAGAATTTATTTTTGGCGAGACTATGCTAGAGATTGGTAAAAAACGTATTTCCGATGAGTTCGATGAATACTATAAGAAATTAAAAAAAGAAAAAAAGCTAGATGAAGCAAGACGAATTAAAGAGATTATAGGTGAATTCTTAGAACGAGTGGGAGAGTATAAGGGATCAGTAGCGATGGACAGCTATGTGTCTTATTTCTTCCATAAAACTGTATCCTTTTTTGACTATTTTTCAAAGGAAGATACGGTATTTTTCTTAGATGAAGCAAGCAGAATTGATGAAAAGGCAGAAGTCGTTGAGACAGAATTTAGAGAAGGCATGGCAGGACGACTTGAGAATGGATATATCTTGCCAACTCAAGCGGATGCTATTTATTCATATAAAGATATATGTCATAAATTAAATACGAAACGCTTAGTACTACTTAGTACGATGGAACACAGAATGGCAAACTTCGTGGCAGCTCAGAGTTATGACTTAACGGTAAAGAGTGTGAGTCCTTATAATAAAAACTTTGATGTACTTGTAAAAGACTTGCAGTCATGGAAGGAAAAGAGATATAAGGTCATCTTGATTTCCAATACAAGAAGCCGTGCAAAACGATTAAGTGAGGATTTACGAGAGTATAATCTAAATGCATTTTATAGTGAAGACTTTGATCGCCCGGTACAAGCGGGAGAGGTATATGTCAGTTCAGGGCCATTACATCGAGGTTTCGAGTATCCACTGATTAACTTTGTGGTTATTTCAGAGACGGATATCTTTGGTGGAAAGAAAAAGAAGAAGCTTAAGAAAAAGTCTTATGAAGGCAGTAAGGTTCATAGTTTTACTGATCTTAATATTGGAGATTATGTAGTACATGAAAATCATGGACTTGGTATCTACCGAGGAATTGAAAAAATCGAAGTAGATGGCATTACGAAGGATTATCTTAAGATCGAATATGCAGGAAGCGGCGTACTCTATATTCTTGCAACCGGACTTGAAGTATTGCAAAAATATGCAGGAGCAGATGCAAAAAAACCAAAACTGAATAAGTTGAATTCCCTTGAATGGAAGAAGACAAAGACAAAAGTAAAGGGTGCAGTACAAGAAGTAGCAAAAGAGCTTGTTCAATTGTATGCAATCCGTCAGCAAAAAGAGGGATATCAGTTTACAGAGGATACCGTTTGGCAGCGAGAGTTTGAAGAGCAGTTCCCATATGAAGAGACTTCTGACCAGCTTCGTGCCATTGAAGATACAAAGCGAGATATGGAAAGTATGAAGATTATGGATCGTCTTGTCTGCGGAGACGTAGGATATGGAAAGACGGAAATTGCGATTCGTGCTGCATTTAAGGCAGTCATGGATGGAAAGCAGGTAGTATTCCTAGTACCAACAACGATTCTTGCACAGCAGCATTATAACAATTTTGTACAAAGAATGATGGAATTCCCTGTAACTGTGGAAATGATGTCTAGATTTAGAACGCCAAAGCAACAGAAACAGACAATTGAACGTCTAAAAGAAGGATCTTTAGATATTGTAATTGGAACACATCGAGTATTATCAAAAGATATGGAATTTAAAAACTTAGGATTACTCATTGTCGATGAAGAGCAGAGATTTGGTGTAAAACACAAGGAACAGATTAAGCAGTTAAAAGGTGACGTGGATGTCTTAACCTTATCAGCAACACCAATTCCAAGAACTCTTCATATGAGTTTAATTGGTATTCGTGATATGAGTGTATTAGAAGAGCCACCAGTGGACCGTATGCCAATTCAAACCTATGTGTTAGAGCATAATGACGAGATTATTAGAGAAGCAATTAATCGTGAATTGGCTCGAAATGGCCAAGTGTATTATGTGTACAATAAGGTTAGCGATATTGACGAAGTGGCAATGCGCATACAAGCAATTGTACCAGAGGCCAATGTAAGCTTTGCCCATGGACAGATGAGCGAACGTGAGTTAGAGCAGATTATGTTTGGATTTATTAACGGAGAGATCGATGTCTTAGTATCTACTACGATTATTGAAACAGGCCTTGATATCTCGAATGCCAATACATTAATTATTGATGATGCCGATCGTCTTGGTTTATCTCAGCTTTATCAGTTAAGAGGTCGTGTAGGTCGAAGCAATCGAACAAGTTTTGCATTCTTAATGTATCGCAGGGATAAAGTACTTCGAGAAGTGGCAGAAAAGAGACTACAGGCAATTAAAGAATTTACCGAATTAGGATCCGGATTTAAGATTGCCATGCGTGACCTTGAAATCCGCGGTGCCGGAAATCTATTAGGGCAACGTCAGCATGGACATATGGAAGCAGTAGGGTATGATTTGTACTGTAAGATGTTAAATGAAGCGGTAAAAGATCTCAAGGGAGAGACTACTGAAGAAGATATGTTTGATACGACCATCGATATGGATCTGGATGCGTATGTTCCAGCAACGTATATTAAGAGTGAGTTCCAGAAGCTTGATGTATATAAGCGTGTTGCTGAGATTTCCAGTGAAGATGAGTTCCTAGATATGCAGGAAGAATTGTTAGATCGCTTTGGTGAAATGCCAAGTGCAGTAAATAACTTATTGAATATTGCATATTTAAAATCGGTTGCACATGAAGCCTATGTAACCAAGCTTGATCATAAGGGAAAGAAGGTCAGAATGACCATGTATGCACAGGCGCCATTGGATGTAACGAAGATCCCAGGCTTATTAGAAAGCTATAAAGGGGCATTGACAATGGAAAAAGGAACAGTGCCAACCTTTGTTTATCATCTTGATAAACGGGAAAATGCAAAACAGAAATTAGATCCAATTACGTTATTTGAATTGGTGAAACAGGTACTGTTAACAATAAAAAGTATGAAGCTTGAACCGTCAGAGAAATAAGCTTGCGTATGTTACAGTTATCTATTATACTCAGAGTTAGAAATGAGAACGAGTATTTATGGAGGAAAGATGAGACGTTTAAAGAAGAGTTTACGTTATCTTAGCGTAGGGGCTGTCGTGCTTTGTACAACCATAATGATGGCTGGATGCAGCAGTAAAAATAAAGAGAAAGATTCAGAAACAACCAGTACGCCTGTGGAAACAGGAAGTCCGGATGCAGGTGCATCTTCAGATCCAACGGAGCAGTCAGTAGAGACGGAAGATTTAAAGTTTGACAGCAGCGTATTACGAGTTGGAAATGAAGATGTTACGTACCGTGAAGCATTAATATATATTTTACAGATTAAGAATAAATATGAACCTAGTTTAGGAGAAGATATCTGGAGTTATCGCTTATCAGATACAGAGACATTTGCAGATAAGTCAAAACAAGAGATTATCGATCAGATTACAGAAATCAAGGTAATTAAGCAGCAGGCAGAAAAGCTTGGCATCAGCCTTGAGTCGGACGAGACTGGCGAAGTAGCAGCCTCTACGACAGATTATTTGTCAAAGATTACAAAAGAAGATCAAGCACGTTATGGAATTACGGAAGAGATTGTGCAAAAGGTATTAGAAGAAAATTATCTGGCTCAGAAGGTATATAATATTGCTACCAATGAAGTAGATACCAATATCAGTGATGATGCGGCAAAACAGATCAAAGTTCAGATGATTCAGGTCATGACCGAAGGGGAAGACAAGAATGGTAATACAATCAATATGAATGAAAATCAGAAAAAAGATGCAAAAAGCCGTGCAGACAAGCTGAAAAAGCAAGCAGATAAAGAGAAAGACTTCTTAAGCTTTGCAAATTCCAATACAGATACAAGTGTTGTAGAGCTTACATTTGGAAAAGGGGATTATAAAGAGTTTGAACAGCAAGCCTTTTCCTTAAAGCAAGGACAGATTAGCAATGTAATTGAAACGTCCACAGGTTATGTGATTCTTAAATTAGTAAGTGCATTTGATGAAGATGCAACGAAAGTGAAAAAAGAAGAAATTATCGAAGAAGAACGAGATAAGGTCTTTAAAGAAAAGTATAAGATTTGGTCTGGTGATTATAAGGCTACTCAAGATACGTCAAAATGGGATGTAATATCCTTTAATATTTAAGAAAAAACTCTCTTAAGTTACACAATGTAGCGGAAGAGAGTTTTTTCAAATCGTGGAGAAAATATGAAAACAGGAAAAAGTAGAAATAAAACATATAATGTTAAGATGTCTGTGATGTATGATGGAAGCCGTTTTCAAGGATGGCAGCGTCTTGGAAATGGGAAAGAGAATGAGACGATCCAAGGAATACTAGAGCGATGTATTTCAGATATTTTAGAAGAGGAGGTTATGGTGATTGGTTCCGGAAGGACAGATGCAGGAGTGCATGCCTATGGGCAAGTTGCAAACGTTCATATTACAAAGGAATTAGACCTAAATGAATTTCAAAATCAGATTAATCAGAGTCTTCCAAAGGAGATTCAGGTATACGGATTAGAATATGTAGCCAACCAATTCCACAGCCGATATGATGCAACATCAAAATATTATGAATATCATATTGGAATTGGAGAGGTGGAAAGTCCGTTTTATAGAAAACAAAGACTTTATGTAAGGGAAGAACTGAATCTAGACTTAATGAGAAAAGCTGCTGAATATCTTTGCGGAACTCATGATTTTACTGGTTTCTCCTCCACAATGAAGGACGGAAGAAACACAGTTAAGACTATTTATGAGATTGAGATTATGAAAGAGAAAGATCAAATTATAATTTCTTATCATGGAGATGGCTTCTTATATAATATGGTTCGAATTCTTACAGGAACTTTATTAGAAATTGGACAAGGAGACAGAACTCCAGAGAGTATTTTAACTATTTTTGAGAAAGGTGACCGTCAATATGCGGGGAAAACAGTCGAAGGAAAAGGATTATTTTTGAAAAAAGTTGTCTATATATAGCAAAAAAATTGATTTATTTGCTAAAAATATCAAAATTTAGATTGAAAGTTTATTGGAATATGATATAATTGGTAGGTAACTGAGAAAATTATTACTCAGTTGCCTTTTTTTACATATTTATTTAATTACCTCCGTGCAAATTTGATTTTTTATAAGCATTTTGCGTGTACATACAGCCGTTATTTTATGAGTGGCGATATTATGAAAAACATAATATTAATGTATAAATTTCTCAATTTTACTAACACTATAACTATAACGCACTGTATATTGATAAACGTTAAATGGAGGAAACATTATGAAAGCAACTGGTATCGTAAGAAGAATAGATGATTTGGGCCGTGTTGTAATCCCAAAAGAAATTAGAAGAACTTTAAGAATTCGTGAAGGAGATCCTTTAGAAATCTTTACAGATCGTGAAGGTGAAATCATTCTTAAAAAATATTCTCCAATCGGAGAATTAAGTCAGTTTGCAAAACAATACGCAGATTCCTTAGCACAAACTACAGGTCATATTGTTTGTATCGCGGATAGAGACACTTTAATTGCAGCAGCTGGTGCTACAAAAAAAGACTTAGTTTCTAAATCTATCAGTAAAGAATTAGAAGAAGCAATTAATCAACGTGAAAATATTATGCGTTCTTCTGATGATAAAAACTACAAGAAGATTACGAATGAAGAAGAAGAATATAAATTTGAAGTAATTAGCCCAATCATCAGCGAAGGCGATGCAATTGGTGCAGTTATTATCTTAACAAAAGATCCTAAAGTTAAATTAGGAGAAGTTGAAGCAAAATTAGCTCATGCAGCAGCTGGTTTCTTAGGACGTCAATTAGAACAATAATATAAATGAGAAAAACTCCGTAATACAGTGTATATCGGGGTTTTCTTATTACTATCCATAAAACTTTAGAACTAGAAGGTTGTTCTTACGAAGCTTATACGGGGAGAAAGAGTACATAAAAAAAGAAGGAGACGAGAGCGTGGAAAATGAAAAGCAATATTCTTATGAAGAATTTACGGAGATTATACGCAGGCTACGTGCTAAAGATGGCTGTCCTTGGGATCGGGAGCAGACCCATTCTTCTCTTAAAAACTGTATGATTGAGGAAGCCTATGAAGTGGTGGAAGGAATTAATGAATATGAGAAGACGAAAGATAGCGAAAATCTTTGTGAGGAGTTAGGAGATGTACTTCTTCAGGTAGTCATGCATGCGATTATTGCTGAAGAAGAGGGGATTTTCACAATGGAGGACGTAATATCAGGAATCAGTAAAAAGATGATTCGCAGACATCCTCATGTGTTCGGAACGGAAAAAATCGAAAATACAGAAGACTTACTTCAGAATTGGGAAGACATAAAGAAGCAAGAAAAACAAGAAGAAACCATTTCAGATGGCATGAAACGTGTCGCTAGAGCTCTTCCTGCAACGATACGAGCAGAAAAAATTCAGAAAAAAGCAGCTCGTGTTGGATTAGAGCAACCAACATATGAATTAGCAGAAAAAGAGGTTTTAGACAAGATTAAAGACCTTGAAAAAGCTAGAAAAAACAAGGACTTTACTAGGATTATGGATGAATATGGAGAATTACTATTTGACGTGGTAAAATTATCAAGGTTTTTACAACTAAATGTGGAAAATTCCTTGACAAATGCTACGGATAAGTTTATAAATAGATTTGTAAGTGTTGAGAAACTCGCTATTTTACAAGGAAAGAGGCTCGACGAGATGTCCATAGGAGAGCTCGAAGCTCTATGGGGACGGATAAAGTAATCAATAAATAGATTATACTATAATACTATCTTTTAGAGGAGGAGTAATTCCATGAACAAAACTGAGTTAGTTGCTGCAATTGCAGAAAGAACTGAATTATCTAAAAAAGATTCCGAAAAAGTATTAAAAGCTTTTGTCGATGTTGTAACTGAAGAGTTAACTAAAGGTGAAAAAATCCAATTAGTTGGTTTCGGTACTTTCGAAGTATCTGAAAGAGCAGCTAGAGAAGGTAGAAATCCACAAACTGGAAAAACTATGACTATCGCTGCATCTAAAGCTCCTAAGTTCAAAGCTGGTAAAGCTTTAAAAGATGCTGTTAACGCATAATAATTAGGTGAATTTAGAGGATGTCCCCCATAAAGGAGACGTCCTCTTTTTTTTATTAATAGGAAAATTCTCTCGAAATCCCCTATTAATTAAAAAAGATCTAAAAAGAAGGGTGTAGAATGCACACTCAGCTGAAAGGAAGCTACATACCTGCCGCCTACAGTTTACCTTATAACTGCAATTAGAAAGGGCCATACTATTTATGGAGGCAGTAGATCTCAGGGTTTTGTATTGTGGAAAGATATAGTATAATCATTGTATAAATCAGAAGAATATATAGAAATGGAGAGTTCGAATGAGATTAGATAAATTCTTAAAGGTTTCACGTTTAATCAAAAGACGTACCGTTGCAAATGAAGCTTGTGATGCAGGAAGAGTCCTTGTAAATGATAAGGTTGCAAAAGCTTCTGTAAACGTAAAGACAGGCGATATTATCGAAGTACAATTTGGTAATAAGTCAGTTAAAGTCGAAGTCCTCGATGTTGCAGAAACAGTTCGTAAAGAAGAGGCAAAGGACTTATATAAATACTTATAGTCAATTTGGAATGATTTGAACAGCCTCCTAATATACTTTACAAATAAAGTAATTAGGAGGCTTTTTTTAATGGAAGAAAAGCAAGATTTAACGCAAAAGAGCCATAAACTATCTATGAATAACAGGAGAACTGCTCTCTTAACCGGAATAAATGATGTTCTTTCGTTTGATCCTAATGAAGTTTTGCTTGATACTGTCCAAGGGACGTTAATGATCCGCGGTGAAGATCTTCATGTAAGCCGACTTTCAATAGAAAAAGGCGAAGTGGACATAGATGGGAAGATTAATAGCTTCTCATATACGGAGAGTAATGGATTTGTAAAGAATGGAGAGACGTTATTTAGTAGGCTATTTAAATAGATTAGAGTAAGGATGAGGGTTATGAGTGATGCAATCGGCATGGAAGTCAGATTTTTCTTAGCATCCATCTTATGCGGTATTATTCTTCTAATCATTTATGATGTGTTAAGGATATTTCGAAGGGTAATAAAGCATCCATGGTTCTTTGTTGCCCTGGAAGATTTAATATTTTGGCTATTATCGGGAATTGTTATATTTCGCATGATGTATGAGATGAATAATGGTACAATCCGTGGATTCTCGGTATTAGGAATGTTTTTAGGCATGATTGTATATAACAAATCCTTAAGTCCATTTTTCGTAAAAGGTATATCTAGTATGTTTATCTTGATCAATAAGGGAATTTTAAAAGTTATATTCATTCTCTCTAAGCCTTTGCGAGTAATCAGCCGATATGTTAAGAAGATGTTTGCTTTTTCAGGAAAAGGTATTACAAAAATAGGAAAACTATTGGGACGAATATTGAAAAAGTTTCATAAGAAGAGTACAATAGAAAATACTGATAACGAAAATATACAGGAATAGAGGTGCTAATTATGAGAAGAATATACATAAAGAGAAATCATCGCGGATTGTTTGGCGTTGGTATTTTAGTATTTGTGATTTGCAGCGTCTTTTATTATAATACAGAAGTACTAGAAGCTAAGATCCAGAGCAGACAAGAAGATGTGGCCTCTTTAGAAAGTAATAGGGATAGTTTGCTTGAAAAGCAAGCGAGTTTAAAGGAAGCTTTGACGTTAACAGATGAGGATATTGAGAAAATTGCCCACGAAAAATTGAATTTAGTATATCCAGATGAAAAAATTATGAAATCTGATAAATAAAATTGTTGACAAGCTGACTTTTGTCGGATATAATTGATTTTGTTGTCTGGCGGAGTAGCTCAGTTGGCTAGAGCACACGGTTCATACCCGTGGTGTCATGGGTTCAAATCCCTTCTCCGCTATTTATCATAAAGAAGGTTTTGTGATTAATCTTATAACCAATAGAAACGTAATCAAAAGGCTCGACCGTCGGTCGAGTCTTTTTTTGTTATGTGGATTTGCTTTGCAAATCCACATAACAAAAACGCTCCGCTAAGGATGCGCACTCACCTGACAGGAAGATGTCGCTGACGCGACCAGGTTCGGCGCGAAAAAAGAGTCTTTGTATCAAAGACTCTTTTTATTATAAAGATTTGCTTTGCAATTCCACATAACAAAAATGCTCCGCTAAGGCAGATGTCATAGAATTCTAAACTTAGTTATTAATATCTTAAATGGTGGGAAGTACATTTATTCGTCATAGAAATCGATACTAACAATAAATTGTCGGTCAATTTTATAAAAATAGAACTATTGTTTGACAAAGATTGCATACCATTCCAATTATAATACGGGCAAATAGCGAATTTAAAGTGAGGAGCGAAGTTGCTATGAAATCCATAAATAAGAGAGCCATATGTATTGACTTACTTGCAGTAGTTGTTTCAAGAGCGGTACTTTATTCGATGAATCCAGTAGCTGTTGCATATTTTGCAGCTGCATTTCTTGAAAAAAGCATGAGGTATTTAGTATTGGTAGCTACGTTGGTAGGAATGGCTTTATGGATGCCAATAAGAACGGCCATAGTGTACGGATCGATCATACTACTCATTACAGTAGTTACTTTGTGGGTGGAAAAACGTCAGAAGAGGATTTCTCCCTATGTGGTCGGGATTATAGCGACGATTATAACGATTGCAGTAAATGCTGCATCCAGTATACAGCTAGGAATTAAACAAAGGGAACTTATTTTAATCGGAGTTGAGGGAATCTTGGTGTTTGCCCTCTTCGTTATATTTTTAAAGGCATTTTCGTACTTATTATATTGTCAAAAGGGACAAGTTCCTGGAAATGAAGAATTAATCAGCCTTGTAGTTATGATTGCAATTTTGGTGTATGCAATGCCTACGATTAAAAATGTTGATTATTCGATAGAAGAAACCGTGGCGTATCTATTAATTTTAATCATGGGGTATAAATATGGGGCTGGATCTGGTGCAATCTGTGGTGCAGCCTGTGGAATTGTATTATGTGTTCAAAATGGAGCTGACCAGATTGCGACGACCAATACAATTATAGGAATTATGTGTATTCTCGGTATTTGTGCCGGGATATTTCGAAAAGTGGGCCGTATAGGAAGCGGAATTGCTTTTGTTGTAGCAAATATTGCATTAGGATATTTTTATGAAAAAAATCTAATGGAGGTAGCGGCAGTTCGAGCCTTGGCATCGGCGACGGCTATTTTTCTGCTGATGCCAAGGAAAATCATGTACCCTGTGGAGCTTACAAAGATGCCAGAGGAAGAAGATGTAGTGCAGGGGAAGGTGAAAGAAGCTGTCCAATGTAAGCTAAATGACTTTGCAGATTCGTTTAAGACGTTATCTAAGACCTTTTATGGAATCTCTGATACAAAAAGCAGCCTTAGTAAAAATGATGTTGATTATATTTTTGATGAATTGTCAGACAAATTATGCAAAAGCTGTAAAAACTGCAATGCTTGTTGGAAAAATAATTTTTATGATACATATAAGGCTGCATTTACTATATTAAGTGCGGCAGAGAAGAGGGGCGAGGTAAGAAAGGAAGACGTTCCTGCCCAGTTCGCCAGAAAGTGTATTAAGCTGAATGACTTCTTATATGAGACTAATCGCGGTCTCGAGATGGCAAAGATTAACCTTACCTGGCACAATCGTCTGGCGCAGAGCAGAGAGGCGATTGCAGGTCAGTTAGGTGAAGTTGCATCTATTATCGAAGATTTTTCAGTAGATCTTTACGATGGAATTGATGTAGAAGATGGTCAGGAAGAAAAGATCATACAATATATGAAGGAAAATCATTTGGATGTGCGTAGTGTGACAATTTTAGAGCGGAAGAACAAAAAGCAAGAGTTCTATCTAATGGCGAGAACGAGAAATGGACGTTGTGTCACAATGCGGGAAGCAGCAACGTATCTTAGCCAAGTACTTGGCAAGCGAATTCGACCAATGGAAGGCTCAAAGAATATTGTATCCAAAGAATTTGATATGATTGTATTTGTAGAAGATGTGAATTTTAAGGCATTAACAGGTGTGGCAAGGGTGCCACAGCAAAATGAGACCATATCAGGAGATAATTATTCCGTTATTCGGTTAAATAATGGGGAAATGATTATGACCTTATCGGATGGAATGGGAACAGGCGAGCAGGCGTGCGAAGAGAGTCAATCGGTTATTGAACTATTGGAACAGTTTATGGAAGCAGGTTTTCGTGAAGAGTCTGCCATCAAGCTGATTAATTCCATATTGGTATTGCGTGCGGATCAGCAGACTTGTTCTACCATTGATATGGGAATTATCGATCTGTTTACCGGTATGTGTAATTTTATAAAAGTCGGTGCGGCTGCAACTTTTATAAAACGTGGTGATTTTGTGGAGACGATCACAAGCACATCGCTGCCAGTCGGTGTACTAAATCAAGTAGACATCGAAGGGATTAATAAAAAGTTATATGACGGCGATGTAATCATAATGATTACCGATGGCGTATTAGATTGTATAAAGGAAGAGGAGAAAGAGAAAGCCTTTTCGGATTACATATTGAAGATTAAGACGAAAAATCCACAGGAAATAGCGGATGATTTATTAGAATATGCAAAAGAACAAAATGATTATGTAGCAGCCGACGATATGACGATTATTGTAGCAGGAATTTGGAAAAAATAGAAGGAGATAGGGAGTGTTGCATTATTAGATTGCTAGTATTAGAATAGCAGTAAGAAAATGATAAATGGAGTAACTATGTATAATCGAGTAGTAGAGTATGTGAAACAATATAATATGTTAGAGCAGAGGGACCGAGTGGTTATCGGTGTGAGTGGCGGAGCGGACTCCGTCTGCCTATTGCTCGTGTTGCAGGAATTAAAGAATCTCTATGACTTAGAGTTATTCGTAGTTCATATTAATCATGGCCTCCGAGGAGAAGAAGCAATGCGTGATGAAAATTATGTAAAAATGCTTTGTGAATCCTTGGGGGTTTCTTGTCATGTAGTTTTAGTAGATGTTAATGGTTACGTAAAAAGGCATAAATGCTCGACGGAAGAGGCAGGAAGAATTCTGAGATATGAAGCATTTCAAAAAGAATGTAGAGAAAAACAGTGTAATAAGATCGCAATTGCTCACAACAAGAATGATGTGGCAGAAACCGTCTTATTGAATCTTGCCAGAGGGACGGGTGTCAGAGGATTAGTCGGAATTGAACCAGTCAGAGATTTTCTGATTCGCCCGTTACTTTGTGTAACAAGGGACGAAATAGAGGAATATCTTTGTAATAAGAAGGTGAGCTATTGTACGGATTCTACCAATTTAGAGAATGTGTATACAAGGAACAAAATACGAAATATTGTACTTCCAGAGCTTAAAAAGGTAAATGAGCAGGTGATTTCACATATTGTGCGATGTGCAAATCATGCCAGTGAGATTGAAGACTACCTAAAAAAACAGACAAATGAACTGTATGAACGTATTGTAACTGTAGAGAATGGGCAATACTTTGTTAATGTGAGAGAATTAGAGAGTGCAGAACTTGTATTAAAGAAACGAATGCTGTTAGAAGTAATGTATGCTTGTGCCGGAAAAAGAAGAGATATTGAAGAAAAGCATGTAATAGCAGCATTAGGTTTGGCAGAGAAGCCGGTAGGCAAGCGGGTGAATTTGCCGTATGGAATGAGCGCCGTAAAAGAGTATGAGAGTATTGTTGTTAAAAGTAAAAAAATAGGAGAAAACAATAATCCTAAGAACTCCCTGGAAATAGCCATAAAGGCGCACAAACAGTACGATTTACAAGAGATTGGACTTAAGCTGAATGTAAGTCTGATTGATTATGAAAAAAATATGATTATTCCTAAAAATAGGTGTACGAAATGGTTTGATTATGATAAAATTAAAAATACGATTTTCCTAAGATATCGAAGACAAGGGGATTATTTAGCGATTAACGACCGCGGTAACGCCAAGACAATCAAGTCCTTGTTTATCGATGAAAAAATTCCAAGGGAACAAAGAGACCTAATTCCCTTGTTGTGTGATGGCAATCATGTTATGTGGGTACTTGGTGGCCGCATAAGCGAGGAATATAAGATTACGGAACAATCAAAGAAAATACTAGTAGTAACCATAATGGAGGTTTAAAATGGCAGATAATATTAAAGTACTTATTTCAGAGCAAGAAGTTGAACAAAAGGTTCAAGAATTAGCGGATCAGATTAACAAAGATTATCAAGGAAAAGAAATACATCTTATTTGCGTTTTAAAAGGTGGAGTTTTTATTACATGTGAGTTAGCAAAGAAGCTTACAGTACCTGTAACCATGGATTTCATGAGTGTTTCAAGCTATGGTGATGGACAAGAAAGTTCAGGAAGAGTTAAAATTGTAAAGGATCTTGATGATTCAATTGCAGGAAAAGATGTTCTTATTGTAGAAGATATTATCGATAGTGGAAGAACATTAGGCCACTTAATCGACTTATTATATACAAGAAAGCCTAATAGTATTAAACTTTGTACGTTACTTGATAAACCAGATCGCCGTGTAACTGATGTAAAAGTTGATTACACAGGATTTGTCATCCCAGATGAATTTGTAGTTGGATATGGATTAGATTATACTCAAAAACTAAGAAATTTACCATATATCGGAGTGGTTGTAGAATAAAAAATCGATATTATGAATGAGAGGAGGCTTAATATTGAAAAAACAGATGAGAGGTTTGGGCTTTTACGCCATTGTAATAGGCATTATATTGTTAGCTCTCTATATGTCTACCAATTTTAATGGTTCAAGCACAGCTTCATATAATTATCAACAGTTTATTTCAGAATTGGAATCGGGGAGCATTTCAAGCATAGATTTGTATCCGGAGGAGGATACAGCTTCTGGAAAGGTAACTGTTAAGTCAAATGGTTCTAGTCATACATTTACTGTGACTAATATTGATGATGTTGCAACGTTGTTAAATACGAAAAGCATGAAATATAATGTTCATGCAATTGATAAGCCAAGTTGGTTTATCACAACAATCTTACCTATGTTAATTGGCCTTGTAGTAATTGTTTTATTGTTTTCATTCTTTACAAGCCAAATGTCAGGGGGAGGCGGCAATAGCAAGGTTATGAACTTTGGTAAGAGCCGAGCGAAATTGTCGACAGATGAAAATAAACGAACAACATTTAAGAATGTTGCTGGTTTAGATGAAGAAAAAGAAGAATTAAGTGAAATCGTTGATTTCTTAAAAGCACCGAAAAAATATGTAACAGTAGGTGCAAGAATACCTAAGGGTGTTTTACTTGTAGGGCCTCCTGGAACTGGTAAGACATTACTTGCAAAGGCAGTAGCCGGTGAAGCTGGAGTACCATTCTTCAGTATTTCAGGTTCTGACTTTGTTGAAATGTTTGTTGGTGTTGGTGCTTCCCGTGTAAGAGATTTATTTGAAGAAGCAAAGAAAAATGCACCATGTATCATCTTTATCGATGAAATTGATGCTGTAGCAAGACGTCGTGGTACTGGTCTTGGTGGTGGACATGATGAAAGAGAACAAACATTAAATCAGATGTTAGTAGAAATGGATGGTTTTGGTGTAAATGAAGGAATTATCGTTCTTGCAGCAACCAACCGTGTTGATATTTTAGATCCTGCAATCTTACGTCCAGGTCGTTTTGACCGTAAGGTTACAGTAGGAAGACCAGATGTTAAGGGGCGTGAAGAGATTCTTTCTGTTCATGCAAAGAATAAGCCTCTTGGAGAAGATGTAGATATTAAGCAAGTTGCACAGACAACTGCTGGATTTACAGGTGCTGATCTTGAGAACTTATTAAATGAAGCTGCTATCTTAGCGGCAAAACAGGATCGTAGTTATATTATGCAAGAGGATATTACGAAATCCTTTATTAAAGTTGGAATCGGTACTGAGAAGAAGAGTCGTGTCATCTCTGATAAAGAGAAGAAGATTACGGCATACCATGAATCAGGCCATGCAATTCTATTCCACTTGCTTCCTGATGTAGGACCTGTTTACACAGTAAGTGTAATCCCAACAGGATCTGGTGCAGCAGGATATACAATGCCTCTTCCAGAGCGTGACGATATGTTTATGACAAAGGGAAGAATGTTACAAGACATTACTACTTTGTTAGGCGGACGTGTTGCAGAGGAGATTATCTTTGATGACATCACAACTGGTGCATCTCAAGATATTAAACAGGCAACTCAAGAAGCTCGTTCTATGGTAGTGAAATATGGATTCTCTGAAAAAGTGGGTCTGATTAACTACGATAATGATGATGATGAAGTGTTTATTGGAAGAGATATCGGCCATACAAAACACTTTAGTGATCGAGTTGCCCACACAATTGACGATGAAGTGAAGGCAATTGTGGATAACTGTTATGAAAAAGCTAAGACTATGTTGACAGAAAACATTGATGTTCTTCATCGTTGTGCAGAACTTTTAATTGAAAAAGAACGTATTAACCGTGAAGAGTTTGAAGCTTTATTTGTAAAAGAGGATCAACTTATTCTTGAAACTGAATAAAAAAGAAAAAGACTATTGCTATTCGCAATAGTCTTTTCCTTTTTTATTACAAGGAGGCACTTTAAAATTACTAAAGTTATAGTGGATCAATAATGGGAAATATGTAGTAAAGTAAGAAAAATGCAGGCTTTGGTGAAAATTGTAAAAGCAAAAGAAAGTGTTATTCTAATATTGTATTTTTAATCGTCAATATAAACAAAAATGACTATTATAGTTTTGAATGTTTGTGCACACTTATTGCAGGTGAAATGCTATACTAATACTCGTAAACCCCAATACATTATATAGTTTTTGCTACACCCCATAAGTAACAAAAATACCTTCTCCAAAAGGGCAGCTGATCGGAAAGCTGTCCTTTTTTTTATACATAGGAAACTTCTCTTCAAGAAGTCTCCTGTGTATTAAAAAACGCTCCGCTAAGGATGCGCATTCAAGGGAAAGGAAGATGTCGCAAAAAAACAGCGACATTCCCCTTCGACGCGGGCAAAGTGTGTGTTCCTTGTAAAGGACTTAAGACACGAGAGTGTGTGGAACACACACTTTGTTAATACATAGGAAACTTCTCTTCAAGAA